>CAYOXV010000001.1:0-7357 GCA_964408055.1 uncultured Gammaproteobacteria bacterium
ATTGAATCTAGAGTTAATCCCTCATCTTTTTTTTCAGTGATATCTGAAGAAGTACCTTCTTCTATTGGAGTAGGGCTGGTTATTATTGGTTCAGTTTTTGGAGGATTATTTTTTTTATCTAGGGCTAGATAACCTCCAGTTATACCAAAACCTAGAAGGGCTCCTAAAATTATGGCCAGAAAAAGTTCTTTAAACATAAGTTAACCTAGATGATATCACAAAATTAGGAAAATGGTGCTATTATTGTTACATATGGAAATAAAAGCTTTAGGATGTCATAGTGCCCTGATTAAGGGTAAAAAAGAAATTATTTTAATTAATCCAAGTGAGGATTATTTAAAAAAAGATAAAAGTTCAAGAATAGCAGTTTTTACTAGTGAAGATTTTGATGGAATTGGATTGATGGATAATAAGGTTTTAATTAGAGGACCCGGGGAATATGAAGTTGGCGGAATAGAAATATTAGGGCTAGCAGGGGGTGAAGGTAAGACTATTTATACTATTAATGTAGATGGAATTTCTGTTTTAGTGTTAGGTCAATTAAATGAAGTTTTGAGTGATAAGAAAGTTGAGAAAATAAACAGTATAGATGTATTGTTGGCTCCAATTAGTATTGGAGATAAATCAAGTTTTAAATTAGTTAAAGAATGGACTAAGAAATGGGGAGTAAATTATTTAATTCCAATGGGAGATGATAAAGAAATGTTAAATAAATTTTTAGATGAAGCTGATGAAGAAGGAATAGAACCATTAGAGTCTCTAAAAGTAGAAAAGGAAAATTTACCTGAGGGTTTGGAATTAAAACTATTGAAAATAGTATAATAGAGACTATGGAAGAGGTTTTGAAATTACCACCAAATTCTTCTGAAGCGGAGTTGTGTGTTTTAGGGTCGATATTAATTGATAATGACGCGGTATTGAATGTTTCTGATTTTTTAAGAAGTGAGCATTTCTATAATCTAAATTACGGCAAGATATATAAGTCGATGATGGATTTATATGAGGATAGAATGCCTATCGATATTGTGACGGTTTCTGAAAAACTAAAAGAAAATAAACTTTTTAAAAAGATTGGAGGGAAGGCTTTTTTATCAAAGTTAGCTAATGAGGTTCCAACTGCAGCTAATGTAGAAAGTTATGGAAAAATAATTAAAGCATTGTCAGCCAAACGAGAATTGATTTCAGCAGCTTCTCGAATTACTGAAAAAGCTTTTGATTCAACTTTACCAGCAGATCAGTTATTAGACATGGCAGAACAGGAGATTTTTTCTTTATCCCAAAAACATTTAAAATCAATACCAGCATCTTTGAAAGAAGTTTTAACAGCTAGTTTTGATAGATTGGATGAGTTACAAAAGTTAGGGACAGGATTACGAGGAGTACCAACTGGATTTAAAGGTTTAGATCATTTATTGGCGGGAATGCAGGATAGTAATTTATTAATTTTGGCAGCTAGACCAGGGGTTGGTAAAACCTCTTTTGGTTTAAATATTGCTAGATCGGTGGCAGTTGAAAAAAAATTACCAGTAGTTTATTTTTCATTGGAAATGAGTAAGGAAGAATTAGTTGATCGTTTATTAGTGAGACAGGGGTTAATTGATGCTTGGAAATTAAAAACTGGTCAGCTATCATCAACTGATTTTGATTCCTTATCGGAAGCAATGGGAATATTAGCTGAAGCTCCATTGTTTATAGATGATACTCCAGGGTTAACAGTGACGGAATTGAGAACTAAAGCAAGAAGACTACAAGTAGAAAAAGGGATTAAATTTATAGTAGTTGATTATTTACAGTTGATGCATGGATCGACTCGTGACAATCGGGTTCAAGAAGTCTCAGAAATTTCTCAAGGGTTAAAGAATTTAGCTAGAGAGTTGAAAGTACCAATATTGGCGTTGGCTCAGTTATCTCGGGCAATGGAAGCTCGTGGTGGGAGACCACGTTTATCAGACTTGAGAGAATCGGGAAGTATTGAACAGGATGCTGATGTGGTTATGTTTTTGTATCGAGAAGATGAAGAAGTAAGAGAATTAGTAACTTGTGGGATTGAAAAACATCGTAATGGTCCGACAGGGGGCTTTAATTTATATTTCAATGGTAAACAGGTTAGCTTTTTTGATGTGGAAAAGAAACAATAAATTGGAGATTTAGACTTGATTTCATCCTATAATAGTAGTATAATTGTCGTTGTACATTGAATTTTAAAAAAAAGAAAGGGTTTATAATGATGGATAAGATTGAAAATGAAGGGTTTTTTGTTGAGGTTAAGGATATTTTGGCTTTTTGTTGGCTAAAAGACGTTTATGAAGAAGTGGAAAAAAAAGTTTTTGATCTTCTATTAAATGGGCAGTTATGTCTTATAGAAAAAGGAAGAGTTGTTCTTTGTTGGGTTTTTACTGAATATTTTAAGTACAATGTCAGTGAATTATTCACAAAAGAAATAATTACTTCTTTCCTAAATTTTTTGAAAGTTGATAATAGTTTTGAGAAAAAAGGTTTTCCTATCTATATAAGACGAAATGAGGCTGATAAGTTCTTAGAAAAGATAACCCAAAATTATGGCAAGGAAAGATTGTTTCTTAAACCATTAACAATGGAAACATTGAATTATTTAAATAATATGATGGAGAGACATGCTCGTTTTTATAAACCAGAAGAATTGGTTTTTCATCTGATGACTTTTGAAAGAGTCAATTTAATTAAAACTTTCTAATTTTAAAATTTACCCCGATGGGTTTGTTGCGAAAGCAATAAATTACATCGGGGTTCTATTTTGGAAAAAATTTTTAGGTTTGAGTTATAATAGGTTTACTTCAAGCCGGAGTGGTGGAATGGTAGACACGCACGACTCAAAATCGTGTGACAGCAATGTCATGGGGGTTCAAGTCCCTCCTTCGGTACTAATAGTAAAAAATTGGTAAAATAGAGTATGAGCTTAGCAATTATAAGAGTGGTCGCCGTAATAATATTTCTATATTTAACTTGGAGAAATTTAAAGGTTGATTATCCAGCAGAAAAATTAATTTCTTTTGGTTGGTTATCGTTGTTGGGTTTTTTTGTTTTTGGGAGAGTAGGCTTTGGTTTGTTAAATTGGGGATCTTGGGTAAATTGGCAAGATTGGTTAATGGTTTGGCAAAAACCAGGAATGGATTATTTAATAGGGACATTGGGCTTTGTATTAGTATCTTTTTTGTTTAGTAAAGTAAACCAATTTAAATTTTTTGCTTTCTTAGAAGATAATTTAAAGAATTTTTTGATCTTTCTATTTATCATAATGATTGATGAGTTAATTAGAAGTAGATTTGAGATTAAAATTGTAGGTTATTTGTTGGTTTTTTTAATTACCTATTTAATTGCTTTATGGTTATTTAAAAGATATCGATCTTTTGTCTGGTATAAGAGTGGTAAGAAAGGATTTGTTCTTTTGTTTTCTTCTTTTTTAATTAATTTATTAACATCAGGTTTATTGTTTTGGTTTAAAGATGGTTTAGCATTGGTTATTTTATCGCTAATTATTAGTTTGATTTCTTTAGTGGGATTGTTTATATTAGGTGAAGTTTTTCAACCATTAGTAATTAATAAGAGGAGAAAAAATGAAACAGAATAAGATTGGTGACAACAAAGAAAAATTTCCGGCTAGATTATTAAAACCAATTAAGAATTTTTTAGAAAATGAATTAATTAAAATTAAAAGGAATAAGAAAAGTTTGAAACAAGCTGACCCTTTTAATGATGTTAATCGGGCTTCAGAAAATTCATTAGAGGCAGATGTAGATGAACAGATTGGTCATTTTGATACTGAGATAAAGGTAAAATTTTTAGCTAAAAGATTAGCTCAATTAAGAAAAGCTTTGACTAGAATGAAACTTGGTAAATATGGAACTTGTGAAAAGTGTGGCAAGATGATTGATACTGATAGATTAGCGGTTAAACCGGAAGCGACTACTTGTATCGATTGTGAAAAAGATAGCGAGTTTTAAATTATTAGGATTAATCCTTGGGTTAATATTAGTGTGGTTGGTTCATAATATCTACTGTCAGAGTGGGCTAATTATTATTGAAAATTATGGTTTAAGTTTGTCGATAAATATTTTTAATATAGTATTTTTGAATATAGTTTTTGTTCTTATTTTAGGTTGGGTTTATTTAACTAATTCTTTTAAAAGTTTAGGATTAATTTTAATTGGAGGAATGGTAAATTTAATTGATAGACTTTATTTTGGTTATGTTCGAGACTATTGGAATTTAGGGGGAGGGGTAGTAAATAATTTAAATGATTGGATAATTGGGATAGGTGTCTTATTATTTTTAATAGAGCTATTATGGAAGAAATCAAAATAATTTTTGAAGATAAATATCTACTAGTAGTAGAAAAACCAGCTGGGATGACAACTACTAAGGAAAAAAAAGGAGAAAAAGGAACTTTAGAAGATGTTTTAAGGCAAATTAAGCCAAATGAATTATTAAGAAATGGGATTGTTCATAGATTAGACAAGGGGACATCAGGGATGATTTTGGTGGCTAAAGATAATTTATCTTGGGAAAACTTAAAAAAACAATTTAAGAGTAGAAAAATTATTAAAAAGTATATCTGTTTAGTTGGAGGTGATACTTCGATTGATGGAGAGATAAATATGCCAATTGGAAGATCTAATTATGGGTTTGGTAAGTTTGGGGTAGTAGCTGATGGTAAAGAATCATTAACTGAATTTAAAACATTGGGGAAATTTAAAAGAGATAATAAAATCTTTAGTTTATTGGAAATAAATTTAAAAACGGGGAGAACTCATCAAATAAGAGTTCATATGAGTTACTTAAAATGGCCGTTGGTGGGGGATAAGTTATATGGTGGTGATAATAGTCTAATAAAGAGACCCTTTTTACATGCAGCTTTTATTCAATTTAAACATCCAAATTCTGGAGAAGTTCTGTCGTTTAAATCTGAATTACCAAATGAATTAGATTTAATTTTAAAGAAATATGAAAAAATTTAAAAGAAAGTGGGGGAGATTAGTTTTAATAATAGTTTTAGGATTATTTTTAATTGTTTTGACAATAATGCTTTTGGTAAAAAATTCATCAATAGAAGGAAGTGATTTTAAATTAGCAATTTTAGCTGACGATGGGGTAGCTTTGGTTTCAATTTCCCCAGAAAGAAAAATGATAAATACTTTAAGATTGAAAGATGATGCTAGGTTGTGGGTACCTGGTGGTTTGGGGTGGTATCGAAATATAGCTATAAAAGGATTGTTAAAACAAGAAAAAAAGATGGATTTGGCCGATGATTTGTTTTTTTACAATTTTGGATTTAAACCAGATAAATTATTAGTTTTATCTAAAATAGATGATTGGAAAAATAAGTATTGGTTAAAATACAGGTTGAATGCAGGTAAAATGTTATTAAAAGAAGAACTTATAAATGGGGATATATCAGCGGAAGAAAATTTATTAGATGAGGTAATGGTGAGGGATTTTTCAGAAACTAATTTAGCTAAAGAGGATTTAAGGTTGTCGATATTTAATTTAACTAATATAAATGGATTGGCTAATTTTATGGCGAGAAGATTTGAATGGTTAGGGTTTTCAGTAGTTTCAACAGAGAGTTTAATAGAGGTAGAAGTAGATAATAATTGTTTGATTAAATATGGAGATGAGGTTGATAAGAGTTTAGGTTGGAAAATAATTAATAAAACAATTGATTGTAATCAGGAATATGATGAAAATTTAAATAAAGGGGAAATTGAATTTTATTTTAGTGATAATTTTTCATCAATGATAAAATACCCTAGTTATAATAATATATAAAAATATGTCAGGTCATTCGAAATGGTCCAATATTAAAAATAGAAAGGGAGCTCAAGATAAAAAAAGAAGTGAGGCTTTTACTAAATTAGCCAAGGATATTTTAACTGCCATTAGGACAAATGGAGGGAATACAAACCCAGACGCTAATATTAGTCTTAAAGTAGCAATTGATAAAGCTAGAGAGGCTAATATGCCTAAAGAAAATATTGAAAGATTACTCTTAAGATTTGAAGAAAGAAAGGCTAATTTAGTGGAAGCAATAATGGAGGGGTATGGCCCTTTTGGAGTACCAATAATAATTAATACAGAAACTGATAATAGAAATAGAATATTAGCAGAAATTAAATTAATTTTAAAGAATTTTAATGGAAGTTTGGGTGAAAATGGCTCAGTTATGTTTCAGTTTGAAAGAGTAGGGGAGTTTGAGTTTGAAAATATAGATGAAGAAAAACAATTGGAACTAATAGATATGGGGGTGACAGATTTTGAAGAAAATATAGCATGGATAGAAAGTGGAAAATATAATGAATTTTTAAATAAAGTAAAAGGGAATGATAGATTTAAGTTGGTTAGATCAGAATTGATTTATAAAGCGATTAACCCAATAAAATTAAAAAATGAAACAGAATTGAATACAATTCTAGATCTAATTGAAGAATTAGAAGAAAATGATGATGTGGTTGGTGTTTATGCTGGTTTTGATTATAATTAGACATATAAATTATGTCGAAAAGATTTAGATATTTAATTTCTTCTTTATTATCAGCAATCGGTTTTTATTTTTTTATAAGCTTACCTTATAGTTCTCATTATTATGGTTTGGCAGTAGGAGTAGTTTTGGTGGCTTTTTGTTTTTGGTTTGGATTGGGAATTATTTTTGAACATAGTTTATATATCCGACTAATGTCGATAGTATTACCAGTAGGATTTTTTGTTGGTTTTGGTTTATTTACAGCTTTATTGCCAACAAATTTTTTGACCTTATCTTTGCTTAGTTTATTTTTTGGAATAATTGCCTATATTATATTTTTAGTAGAAAATGTGTTTTTAGTATCAATTGGGGGAAGAACTCCACCATTATATAGAGCAGCTTATACGGTTGGATTTATGGTGCAATTATTAACCACCTTTTTTCTGTTTGATAGTTTGTTTTCTTTTAAATTTACTTATTGGATAAATGCTTTACTTATATTTGCCATATCGGCAATGATTTTTTTGTATTTATTTTATAGTGTGACAATAGAATTACCCGACGATGGTAAAGATAAAAACATTTGGTATTATGCTTTGGTTCCAGCTTTTTTAATGTCTCAATTAGGAATGGTTTTAAGTTTTTGGCCAGTAGGTATTTTTAAGGGGTCAATTTATTTAGTGGCGGTTATTTATGTTTTAAGTAGTTTAATTCAATTACAATTGAGAGATCGATTATTTAAGAAAGATTGGTTAACCTTTGTTTGGATTTTAATAGCAATTTTATTTGGAATTATTTTAACTACCAGTTGGCGGTAGTTTGAACACTGGTAATAGCGACAGTGGTAACAATATCTTGGAT
>CAYOXV010000001.1:7457-30489 GCA_964408055.1 uncultured Gammaproteobacteria bacterium
ATTAAAGATGGGTCAATTTGTTTAATAAGATTAGTAGCTAATTTAACCTTATTAACCGAATCCCCACTAGAACTACCATTAGAAGAGTAGGAGAGCATGGCAACCTTTGGAGTGGTACCAATTAACTGTTGAAATGATTTAGTTGATTGAATGGCGATTTGAGATAGGTCTTCAACACTTGGATCAATGTTTAGACCACAATCAGCAAAGATAAAGATACCATTTTCACCAAAATGAGAATCAGGGACTTCAATTAGAAAAAAACTAGAAATTATTTTTTCTTCTGGTTTAGTTTTAATAATTTGGAGAGCTGGTTTAAAAGTGGCTTGGGTGGTATTTTGAGCACCGGCAACCATACCATCAGCTAATTTAGTTTTGACCATCATGGTACCAAAATAAAGAGGGTTGATAATTATTTCTTGAGCTTCTTTTAGAGTAAGTCCTTTATCTTTACGGAGTTGGTAAAATTCTTGACTAAGTTTTTCAATAAGATCAGAGTGAGAATTGATAAAATTTTTGTCAACCAAAATTATGTCGGCAATTTTTTCATCAGTGATAATTTGGGCAGCGGCTTGAACTCGAGGATCGTCACTTTCGACTAAAACAATTTTTTTAAGATTGGATTTGGCTTGGTGATAAATATTTTCAATTAATGGATTCATGAGACCTATTATATATAAAAAAAATAAAGCTTGAAGATACTAGTTTTTTATTCCCATAGAATGGGATATAATTAAATTCGTTAAATATGAAATACAATACAAAAAAAACCATAAAATATTATTGGGAGGAAATGAAGAAGCATAAAATATGTGGGTCTTTGTTGGTTATGTCGACAGTAATAGCTACTATAATAGATGCGATTATTCCTTTGTATTTTAAAGATTTTTTCAATGTTTTAGCCGGGGGTGAAAGTAAAGAAATAATTGTAAAAGGATTGTTATATATTTTATTGGTGGTTGGGATTTTAAAGTTTCTAGAATGGATTTTTAGAAGAATATCAGCTTTTAGTTTGAATTATTTTGAAGCGAGGTTAATTGCCGAACTGTCTAAAAAATGTTTTTCATACATACACCAACATTCTTTTAACTTTTTTTCTAACAATTTCACAGGTTCAATAGTTAAAAAAGTTAAAAGTTTTGTAAGATCATTTGAAGTATTAGCAGACCAGCTTTTTTGGGAATTATTACCGGCTTTTATAACTATGTCGATTATTACTTTTATTCTGGCTAGAGTAAATTTATTTTTGGGGTTGGGAATGTTAATTTGGATTGTAATATTTTTAGCAATTAATTGGATTTTTACCAAATATAAACTTAAATATGATATCCAAAGAAGTGAGGCAGAAACTGCTACCAGTAGTTTTTTGGCTGATACAGTTACCAATAACACCAATGTTAAATTATTTAATGGTTATGATAATGAAAATCAAGGTTATTCTAATTTAACAGAAAATCTTTATCGATTAAGAAAGTTTACTTGGGACATGAGTGCAAAGTTTTATGGATTACAATCTTTTTTATTGTTGGCTTTAGAAATAGGTATATTTGTTTTTGCCATTAATCTTTGGAATAAAGGTAAATTGACAATAGGTGATTTTGTTTTAATCCAATCTTATATTTTGGTAGTCATTTATATGGTTTGGGATTTTGGCAGAATAATTATGAGAATATATGAAAATTTAGCAGAGGCAGAAGAAATGACAGTTATTTTTAATACTCCACATGAAGTTATTGATATTCTTGGGGCTAAAGATCTAGAGGTTAATTTTGGCAAGATAAAATTTGATAAAGTCAATTTTTCTTATAATGGAAATGAAAAAGTAATTGATGATTTTAGTCTAGAAATTAAAGCAAAGGAAACAGTGGCTTTAGTTGGTTCATCTGGTGCTGGGAAAACTACATTGGCTAAATTGATATTGCGAATGCATGACATTCAAAAAGGAAAAATTTTGGTTGATGGGCAAGATATATCAAAAGTGACTCAAAGAAGTCTGAGAGAGAATATTAGTTTAGTTCCTCAAGACCCAATACTATTTCATCGAAGCTTGATGGAAAATATCCGTTACGGGAAACCCGATGCTACTAATGAAGAAGTGATAGAGGCGGCAAAATTAGCTCATTGTGATGAATTTATTAATAAATTGAAATTGGGTTATGATACTTTTGTGGGAGAAAGGGGAATAAAGCTTTCTGGTGGAGAGAGACAAAGAGTAGCTATTGCTAGAGCAATATTGCGCAATGCTCCAATTCTGATCATGGATGAAGCGACTTCGAGTTTAGATTCTGAATCAGAAAAGTTTATTCAGGATTCAATAGATGAACTATTAAAAGATAAAACAGTTATTGTGGTGGCCCATAGGTTATCGACAATTAAAAAGGTGGATAGAATTATAGTTATTGATAATAAGACAATTGTAGAAGATGGGAGCCATAGTAGATTAATCAAACTAACGGCAGGAATCTATAATAAGTTGTGGAATATTCAGGTTGGTGGCTTTATAAAGTAGTAAATATTGCCTATTTTTAGGTATAATTTGTTCTATTTCTTTTAGAGTAGAGGATAGTGGGGAAGTTGTTTATCTGGCTTTATAAGTACTCTATTATTAACCTTTAATAGAGAGGCGTGGCTAGGTTGGATTTAGGTATAAATAAAAATGATTTAGGTTAAAAAAATTACTAGTACAGGTGAAGGAGGGGAGTGTCCTATAATATATAGCCTATAATAGTTTTCACGATATATCCTATAATTTTCACGGGTAGAGAATTGATATAGTATGATATAGTCTCTGTGGATAAGTTTAGCTTGGTTAACTAGATCAAAGTGAACACACAGGGAAGGGTCAGAGAAGAGAGGAAGAGATAAATATTTAGATAAATAAAAGATTAAAAGAAAGTAAATAAAGTGGTTGGTGTTAGATATTAATTACTTCTATCTCCTAGCAGTGGGTGAGTTAAAATGCTACGTCGCACAATGTATCTTTTACGACTCTCTTTAAATTTTGAACCCAGGGGATAGCTATTTTTGAAAAAATAAAAAGTTTTTAATTTCTCTTTTAATTACCAGTAATGGTTTTTTATTAATTTTTATATTTAAAAAAATGGCTTTTCTCTCTCGGTCAACTATCTTGGTTTAAATTCTCCCCTTAGGTTGATTTTTTGGTAATTGACTCCCCTTTATGGGTCCGGCTCCCCTGTTGTTGGCCCCAATGATTTTTTTCAATGGTATAAAAAAGTTAAAAATTAGTTTTTTACCTATTTTTAGGTTAAAAATATACATGACTTCATTAGAGCCTCTGTAATAGACGTTTGTTTGGTGGCCTTAATCAATTATCATGATTTTCCTAAATTAGCTTTAATATCTGGTCGTGGTAAGATGGATTTATGGAAAAAGATTTATCAATTTTAACGAGACGGTTTTTAGAGCATTTGGAAATTGAAAAAAATTGTTCAAGATTAACAATTAGAAACTATGAACATTATTTAACTGTCTTAATTGATTTTTTAACTGACGATAAAAATAATAGACCAACAATAGATAATATAACAACTGAATCGGTAAGGAAGTTTAGATTACACTTATCGAGGCAACCAGGGGCCACTGGTGAAATGAAATTGGTGACTCAGGGCTATTATGTAATTGCTTTAAGATCTTTTCTTAAATGGTTAATTAAAAATGATTTTAAAGTTCTTCAACCAGAAAAATTAGACGTACCAAAAGTTAAAGACCACTCTTTAAAATTTTTGGATGATTTACAAATGGTTAGATTATTAAATCAACCACTTAATTCAAGTAAAAATGGACTTAGGGATAGGTCTATTTTGGAATTATTATTCTCAACGGGCTTGAGGGTCTCAGAATTAGTTTCTCTTAATAGGGAACAGGTAAATTTAAATACTAGAGAATTCGGAGTGATTGGTAAAGGTGGTAGAAGCCGAATAGTGTTTATCTCCCATCAGGCGGCTGAATGGATAGATAAATATTTAAAATCGCGGATGGATCAATATAAACCATTGTTTATTAGGGATTTAAGGCCAAAAGAGATTGCTTTAGAGGATGAAAAAGTTAGGTTAACAGCAAGATCGGTCCAAAGATTGGTTAAAAAGTATGTAAGACAAGCAAATTTACCAGTAGCGGCTACCCCACACACATTAAGACATTCAATGGCTACTGATCTACTTAGGTCTGGGGCTGATTTGCGTTCGGTTCAAGAAATTTTAGGTCATAAAAATATTGCCACAACTCAAATTTATACTCATGTCACCGATGCTAGATTGCGTGAAATTCATGAAAAGTTTCATAGTGGTAATAGAAATAAATAAGAATAAGGCATATGTCCTATAGTAGCGCTATTTAATGCTGAAGTTGAGCTTACTTGTATATTCTAGATTTTAGTTAATTTTATAATTAAATTATTCCCTATTTTAGGACTAAACTAATTTTTTATAGCTTATTAGCAGATATCGATAATAACTGCTAATTTGTACTTATTGTTGGTGTATTGCCTATAATGTCGATGGAATCCCCTATTTTGTCTAAAGATTTTAGACGATTTGAAAAAAAATATCAATTATTTTTTAATTTCTTCAGTTTTTTCGACTCTATCTGATGTTTCAGTATTTTTTTCAAGGACAGTCATAGCATTAAGTTTATCCTCAGTAGACTTAAAGCGCATAAGAATAACTCCTTTAGTATTGCGGTTAAGAGTAGGAATATTTTTTAAAGGTAATTTAATGGTGACAGCTTTTTTAGACATTAAAATGATTTGATCATCAATTTCAGAAACAACTTGAGCAGCAGCAATATTGCCTGTCTTTGGGGTAAGATTGGCTACTTTAACTCCTATCCCACCACGTTTTTGGATTGGGTATAGATAAACATCAGTTCTTTTCCCAACACCATTTTCAGTAACAACTAAAAGATGCCTAAAAGATTTTTCTTGTTTTTTATCTTTAATTTTTTCTATAGCTGAAGGAACAACATCCATCCCAACCATATAATCACCTTCCTTAAGTAAAATACCCCTGACTCCTCGAGTGTGACGACCCATAGGACGAGTATCAGACTCATTAAAGCGAATACATTTCCCATTTTTAGTGACTAAAAATATTTGATTGGTACCATCGGTTAATTTTGCCCAAGCTAATTGATCATCAGCATCAAGTTTAATAGCAGTAAGACCACTTTGGCGGATATTT
Organism: uncultured Gammaproteobacteria bacterium; assembly: GCA_964408055.1. Classification (GTDB taxonomy): domain Bacteria; phylum Patescibacteriota; class Microgenomatia; order UBA12405; family UBA12405; genus WARW01. The sequence continues at coordinate 12,656 of CAYOXV010000001.1, forward strand.
TTAAACTTATCAATGGCAGTTTTTTTAATAACACCTTTTTGAGTGGCTAATAAAATAAATTTAGATTGACTGTCTTTACTAATAGTTAAAACAGTATGGACACTTTCTCCTTGGAGAATATTAATTAAGTTGATGACGGCTTGACCTTTAGCTTGTCGAGTCCCCTCTTGGATATCCCAAACTTTGGTTTTAAAAACTCGTCCACGGTTGGTAAAAAATAATAAATCATCGTGAGTATCGGCTGAAAGCATACATTCAATTTCATCTTCTTGTTTTGTGGTCATACCAACGACACCAATACCACCTCGTTTTTGAGTATGATAGGTTTCTTTAGGAACTCGTTTAATATAACCGGTTTTTGTTAGAGCGATAAGAACAGCTTCATTAGGAACTAAATCTTCTTCACTAAAATCTTCTAATCCCCTAGCATAAATTTTAGTTCGACGAGTATCACCATATTTTTCAGATATTTCTTTATTTTCAGCCTTAAGGACGGCAATCATTTTTTCTTCTTTAGTAATAATGGCGGTAAGATTGGAAATAACTTTTTCAACTTCATTATATTCATCGTCAAGTTTTTGACGTTCTAAAGCAGCTAATCGACGAAGTTGCATTTCTAGAATAGCGTTAGCTTGAAGGTCAGTAAATTTAAATTTGGTTATCAAATTTTCTCGAGCTTCATCGGTAGTTTTAGAAGCACGAATAGTCTTAATAATTTCATCGATAATATCAAGAGCTTTTTTAAGCCCTTCTAGGATATGAGCTCTCATCATAGCTCCTTTTAGGTCAAAAATAGTACGACGACGGATAATAGTTTCTCGGTGACGGATAAAAAGTAATAACATTTGACGTAAATTTAAGGTTTGAGGAATTCCGTTAACTAAAGCCAACATATTGGCTGAATAAGATGATTGAAGTGGAGTATATTTAAAAAGTTTATTTAAAATAGACTTTGGTTTACCGTTCTTTTTAATTTCAACAACAATTCGAATACCATGTCTATCTGATTCGTCACGAAGATCAGAGATTCCAATAATTTTTTTATCTCTAACTAAGTTAGCAATTTTTTTAACAAATTCAGCTTTGTTAACTTGGTATGGAAGTTCAGTGATAATGATTCTGATTTTACCTGATTTAGTTTCTTCAATATTAGTTTTTCCTCGAACAGCAAACTTACCTCGACCAGTGTTATACATTTCGATAATACCGGTTTTACCAAATATTTCACCATAAGTTGGGAAATCTGGTCCTTGGACTACTTTAACTAAGTCTTCAACAGTGGCACTAGTTTCAAAATTATATTTTTGTTTTCCGAGTTCAAAAACTGGTCGTAAAACCAATTCTTGAGTATTTTTAGGTGGAGCCAAAATATTTTTTAATTCAATTTCTTCTTCAACTTTTTCAAGGTGACTTTTATCTAAAATTATGTCAATCGCGGCACAAAGTTCTTTTAGATTATGAGGTGGAATACGAGTGGCCATACCAACAGCAATTCCATCAGCTCCATTTAATAAAAGATTAGGGATACGGACAGGGAGAACAGAAGGTTCTTTAGTGGAAGCATCGTAATTATCCACCATATCAACTGTTTCTTTATTAATATCAAAAACCATTTCTGGAGTCATTTTAGACATTTTGACTTCGGTGTAACGCATAGCAGCTGGAGGATCACCATCAATTGAGCCAAAATTTCCTTGACCTTGAACTAAAGGATATCTCATGGAAAAATCTTGGGCCATACGAACTAAGGCACCATAGATAGAACTATCACCGTGTGGATGGTAGGATTTCATAACATCACCAACAACAGCAGCCGATTTAACATTTTTACCAGTAACACTAAGTCCCATTTGATTCATGGCGTAAATAATACGGCGATGAACTGGTTTAAGACCATCTTTAACATCAGGTAAGGCTCGAGAGACAATGACTGACATGGCATAGTCAAGATATGACTTTTCCATTTCAGGGACAATATCGACTTCTAGAATTTTACCAATATGGCTAATTCTTTTAATGTCGTTTACAATAGTATTTTTTTCTTCGGTCATAAAATTAAATGTCTAAACTAGCTAAATGAGCGTGAGTTTGGATGAATTTTTTGCGAGGAGGAACATCTTCACTCATTAAAACTCTAAAGATTTCATCAGCTTTCATGGCATCTGAAATAGTAACTCTTTTAAGGAGTCGAGTTTCTGGGTTCATAGTGGTTTCCCAAAGTTGTTGTGGATTCATTTCACCCAAACCTTTATAACGTTGGATATCAAAAGATTTTGTAGTATCAATGGTTTTAAGATATTCATCTTTATCTTCTTCAGTGTAGACATATTTAACTTCTTTACCTTGTTTAATTTTGAAAAGTGGTGGCATGGCAATATAAACATAACCATTTTCAATAATATTAGGTAAATGGCGGAACATGAAAGTTAATAGAAGAGCAGCGATATGGGCACCATCAACATCAGCATCAGACATTAAAATAATTCGATGATATCGGAGTTTCTCAAGATTCATAGTTTCTCCGATACCCATGCCTAGGGCAATAATTAAATCTTTTAATTTATCAGATCCAACAACTTTATCGAGTCTCATCCCTTCAGTGTTAAGAGCTTTACCCCAAAGTGGTAAGATAGCTTGGAATTTACGATCTCTTCCTTGTTTAGCGGAACCACCTGCAGAATCTCCTTCAACAATATATATTTCTGATTCTGAAGGATCACGAGATTGACAATCAGCTAATTTACCTGGAAGCCCAAGAGATTCAAAAGCACCTTTTCGCATAATAGCGTCTTTAGCAGCTCGAGCAGCTTTACGAATTTGGATGGCTAAAAGTGATTTACTGACAATTATTTTGGCAATATCTGGATGTTCTTCAAAATAAATTTCTAATTCTTCCCTAACAATTCTAGAGACGATTGGTTGAACTTCACTATTCCCTAATTTACCTTTAGTTTGACCTTCAAATTGAAGATCTTTAGAACCCATTTTAATGGAAATTACAGCAGTTAACCCTTCTCTAACATCATCTCCAGTAATATTGTCGTCTTTTGATTTTAATAGTTCTTTCTTAAGAGCGTAATCTTTAATAGCTTTAGTGAGAGCAATTTTAAAACCAGTTAAATGAGTACCCCCTTCAACGGTGTTGATAATATTGACAAAGGAAGGAATATTTTCTTGGAAAGAATCATTGTATTGGATGGCAATTTCGGCATCAATACCTTCATGGTCGCGATGAATATAGATTGGCTCATGAAGAACGACCTTATTTTTATTTAGTTCTCGTAGAAGAGAAATAATGCCGCCTTCAAAGTAAAAATGACGTTGACTATTGTTTCTTTCGTCATAAAAATGAAAATATATTTTTGAGGTAAGATAAGCTCTATCTTTAATGGATTTAATAATAGTTTTGGCGTCAAATTCGACAGTTTCTTTAAAAATTTCTGGGTCTGGGTAAAAAGTTGCAGTAGTTCCACTCGTTCCTTTAGGAATAATATTTTTGAGTTTTCCTATTTTTGTTTCAGGAATTTGACTAAGTTTAGTTTTAGTTTGACCACGAGAAAACTCAATGAAATCTATTTTATTATCACGTCTGATTTCAACTTGATAAAGGCTAGAAAGAGCGTTAACACAGGCGGCTCCAACTCCGTGAAGTCCACCAGAAACCTTGTAAGCAGTACCTTCAAATTTACCACCAGAATGAAGAGTAGTCATAATAACTTCAATGGCTGGTTTTTTATATTTTGGCATGATATCGGTGGGGATACCTCGACCATCATCAGCTACAGTAGCTGAATTATCAGGGTGGACAACGATCCAAATATTTTTAGCAAAACCAGCAAGAGCTTCGTCGATAGCATTATCAACAATTTCAGTAAGACAATGATGAAGACCACGGATATCGGTAGAACCGATATACATAGCGGGACGTTTTCTAACTGGTTCTAAGCCTTCCAAAACGACGATTTGTTTTCCAGTATATTCTTGTGAAGATGCCATTAATTTTTTTCCTTAAATTGGTTTAAATTTTGTTTTTTTAAGATCAGTTTCATTCTAACAGAGCCTAAATAGCTTTACAATAAGCAAATTATATGGAAAGATAGGTAAAAAATATTTATATTAAAATCTTAAAATTGACTCTATTTTGGGTTAAAAAAATGCCCTTAATTTGGGTTAAAAATGAAGTCTATTTTTGGTTAATTTTTGACAAAATATCGTAACTAATAATGGAAGTAGCAACTAAGACATTAAGAGAAATATTAATACCATACATAGGAATTTCAACAATTTTGTCAGCTAACTTTAAAACTTCTTTAGAAACTCCATAACTTTCACTGCCAGCAATTAGAGCGACGGGAAAATTGTACTTGGCTTTTAAATAATTAACACTTTTTTTATCCTGTTCACAGGCCACTATTTGATAACCATCAATTTTTAATTGATTAAGACAATCAATAGTGGAATCAAATTGTTGCCAAGGAATCCATTTCCAAGTACCAATAGAGGCTCTATGAATTTTGATATTAGGAGGAGTGACAACTGGTCCACAAAGATAGATTTTTTGAGCTCCAATGGCATCGGCTAGACGGAAGAACGAGCCAATATTGTAGGTATCTAAAACATTATCCAAAACTAAAACAATTTGGTTACGTTTAATAGTAGCTTGAATTTTTTTTGCTTCTACCTCCCTACTCTTTCTGATTTGATGAGAATTAAGTTTCACAGAAGTATTTTAACAAAGAAAAACCCTCCGAGGTATCGGAGGGTTGAAATTTAAATTAATTAAATTTTAATTACAACTGGCAGCATCAGCTGAAGCGGTGTTATTAGCTGTAGCAGCAGTAAGAGTAGTTTTACATTCACTAGGAGCTCTTTTAAATGAAGCACAGACAGATTCTTTAATAGCATCTGGAGATCTAAAATCTGCTTGTTTTATGGTTTTATTACCAACTTTTAAGATACCGTCACCAGCTTCGGTATAAGCTGTTTCTGGAGGGAAACCAACTCCATTAATAATCAAGGTTGGAGAACCTTGAACTTTATATTGAGTAGTTAAAGCAATTTCTTTTTCAATTAGATCGGCTGCTTGGGTATTGAAACACTCGGTAATTTTACCGGTATCAAATCCAGCTTTTTTAGCTTGTTCTTCCCAACAAGTATCAGCATTTTCAGAAGTACAATTACTATTTACATTACCAATAAAGGTCCACCAATTGGTTTTATCATCATTCATATTGTAAGCACAGATTTCTCGAACATTTTGATTAGCCTCAATTCTTCCATGAAGAGATGAATAAAAATTACTTCCTATTTTTAGGTAATTCTTTTCATCAAGACAAGTTTTATTAGAATCGTTGATGGTTTTTTGACAATCAGCTTCAGTAGTAAAATAACCTGCTTTTATGTAAGCAGCACATTGGGTAACATCACCACTGGTTTGTTTACAATAATCAGAAAGATTAGCTATTTTTTCAAAAATATAACGAGGATGGATGTCAGCCTTATTTTTCAAAAGATCAGCGACTGGTTTAATGACTTCTTCAATTTGGTTACCGTAAGGACAAAAACTCATAACGAAAAAATTAAATTCTGGTTTATTGCTTTTGACAGCAGCAAAAGTATCTTTATCAGTGACAGTAGCACCAGCATTGTTAAGTTTTAACCAAGCAGCTCCAGCAAAAAATGAGGAGGCAGCTAATAACAAACAAAAAACAATAACTCCGACTAAAGGAATTTGGACACTTTTTGAAGTGTTAATTTTTTTAGAAATATCTGGTAATTTAATTTTTTTTAAGCTTTTTATTTTTTTCATTTTTAAATTAAATAATAATTAATTTTCTTCAATAGAAATAGCTCCGACTGGACAGGAATCAATAGCTGTTTGGGTAGCTTGAGTAATAGTTTCTGGTTGTTTTTTGACCTTAGCTTTATAGATAGTGGTATCCATTTCAAAAGTTTCTGGGTCTAAAAGTGGACAAGTATTACAACCAATACATTTGTCTTGGTCAAGAATTATTTTTTTCGACATGACTATATATTACCTGATTTGATATTGATGTCAACGGTATTGAAGATTGGTATAATTGGGCTTGTGGAAATTAAAAGTAATATTAGTAATATTAAAAATCATCAGATTTTTTTAAAAGTTAAAGAGTTATCAAAATCTTTTTTAAATAAGTCTAAGTTTATAGAGGTTGACAATCCCCTTCTCTCTCCTAGGTTGATACCTGAATCTTATTTAGAAATCTTTGAAACAAAAAATTTATTTAAAAAAAAAGATAATCAATTATATTTGATTCCATCACCAGAATTATTTTTAAAAAGATTAATAGTGGATGGGATTGGAAATTGTTTTTCTTTAGGAAAGTCTTTTAGAAACAATGAACCAGTAGAAATAAAACATTCTTTTGAATTTACTATGTTGGAGTTTTATCGAGTAAATGGGACTTATTTTGACATAATTGATGATGTGATGAATTTACTTAGATTTATTACTAAGGAGATGTTTAATAAAAATGAATTGATGTATCAAGGGAAGAAAATAGATTTAAAATCTTATGAAAAAATTACAGTGGCTCAGGCTTTTGGAAAATATGCTGGGATAAGTAAAATTTTTGATCATAAAGTTTTTTTTCAACAAGCAAAAAATAAAGGCTATCGAGTGGAAAACATGGATTATACTGATGTTTGGTCTCAGATTTATGGAGTTGAAGTAGAGCCTAATTTAGGTAAAAACGGAAAGGTAACTTTTATTTATGACTATCCTCCTGAATTGGCGGCAATTACAAAAATAAATGAATCTGGGATAGCTGAAAGATTTGAATTTTACATCGAAGGAATTGAATTGGGTAATTGTGGCAATGAAGGGCTAGAAATTGAAGAATATAAAAATAGATTTTATAAAGACATAGAAATTAGAAAGGAAAATGGGTTAGTTGATTACAAGCCAGATATTGAATTCATTTCTATTTTAGAAAAATTACCAAAATGTGCCGGAATTGCGATTGGGATAGATAGGTTGGCAATGATTTTTGCTAATGTAGATAAAATTTCTGATTTACAATTAATTTCAATCGAATAATGAAAGATATTTTTGAAGAAGATAAAATTACCCCAGTTAAAGGTCTAATTAGAAGATACAAAGACAGAGTTTTATTAGAATTAACTTTAAAATGTCCAGTTGAGTGTGATTTTTGTTATAAAAAATGGAAAAAAGGCCAATGTAGAGAAAAATTAACTAACAATGATGTTGATGAAATGGTGAAATATGTACTTAAAAATAAAGAAATTAAAGAAATTATTTTTTCTGGGGGTGAACCGTTAATGGAAATATCATTATTAAAGTATGCTTTTGATAAGTTTAGTCAATTAGATCAAATTAAAGTTTTTAGAATTCACACCAGAGCACCAGTAACAGCTCCTAGACTGGTCTCAAAATCTTTTTTAAATATTTTTGAAAATAAATATAAACAAATAATTTATCTTTCAATTCATGTTAATCATTTTAATGAATTAAATTCAGAAGTTGAATCAGTTATTAAAAAAATTAGACAAACAGGGGTGATTTTATATTCTCAATCAGTTTTTTTAAGGGGAATTAATGATTCGGTTGATGTTTTAGAAAAACTTTTTTCTAGATTAGTTGAGTTAGGAGTAAGACCATATAATATTTACCAATGTAATAGAATTGAAGGAATAGAAAAATATATTGTCCCAATAGAAAAAGAAATAGAAATAATGACAGAATTGAGAAAAAATATTTCTGGTTTTTGTTGTCCTAATTTAATAATTGATATCCCAGGGAACGCTAATAAAATACCTGCTCCCCTATCTTTTTGGAAGACGAATTTAAAAATGGTTAAGGATTTTGAAGGTAATTTAATAAAAACTTTTGAAATTTAATTTACTTTTGTTGAAGTTTGAGAAATAAATTCACCAGCTTGGATCATGGCTCTGAGGAGTAAATCAATTCTTTCTTCGGCTTCACTTTTATTAAGACTTTTGTAATTACTAGGAAAATAATGGAAAATTTCATTACGACCAAATTTCCAAGCATCCCAGAGAATTTCAGCTAATTCTTCTCCCCTTTCGTGATAATTAGCTAGTTTTTGAAAAACAGAGAATCTTTTATAACGGAGAGAGGGATTTAGGGTTTTACCGACTCGAAAACGTTCACTTTCATATTCTACTTCTGAAATAATATCGATCTTTAAGAAAAAGTCTTTTAAAAAACCTTCATAGGCTTTAGCAATAGAAGAAACTAAAAAAGAATAATCACTAATATTGTCTTTAATTTCAAGACGTTTTAAAACTATTTCAGTATCAGTCAATAACTCTTCTTGGTGTTGAGATAAATATTTTTTAGCTTCAGTAAAAAGCTCAGGTGAAGAAAACATCATAGTTTTTATATTTTGGTCTGAATAAGTAGAAAAGTAAACAAAGAAGTGAAAACAATAAAAACAATGATATATCTTTTCAGAAAAGCAATTGGGAGTTGTTTTGGTTCTCTAGCAAAAAGCCATTTTTGGAGATTTTTAGGATTTGATTTATAACCAATAATTTCATCAATAACTAAGTGAAGATTTAAACTTAAGACTAAGGCAGAAATAAAAGTATTTTGAGTTGAAGTTAAAATAAAAAGAGAAAAAATGACTAAAATTACTTGGAAAAAATAATGATGAAAAATTAGGCTATGGTGAGTTTGGTGTGATGTTTGGACAATTTTAACAACCGATTTAAACTTTTTATTCTCAATAGCTAGTTTAACAAGACGACTTTCTTCAGTTTTAGGATGGATTAGAAACCAATAAATAAAATGATCGATATCGAGTAAAAAAATACCTATATTTAAACCTAAAAAAAGATAAATAAGGTGAATGGTCCTAACCCCAAAAATAACCCAAAAACAGGAAATTATAATAAACAGACCAGTTGTTGGCAAGAGATAATTTAGTAATTTTTGTTTCACTTACTAATGATAGCAAAATAAACTATTCGTATCTAAGAGCTTCAATAGGAGAAAGTTTTGAGGCTTTACGAGCGGGAGCAACTCCAAAAACAATACCGACTAAAGAAGATACTCCAAAGGCTAATACTACTGAAGAAATAGTGATCTTAGCTGGAAAAAAGGGATTGATGGCTAATGTCCCTAAAAATCCTAACAGAATTCCAATTAAACCACCAAGACAAGATAAAATAACAGCTTCAATTAAAAATTGGATAAGGATAGCTCTAGGATAGGCGCCGATAGCTTTTCGAAGACCAATTTCTTTAGTACGTTCAGTAACTGAAACTAACATTATATTCATAATTCCAATACCACCAACAACAAGAGAAATGGCAGCAATACCACTTAAGGCGATAGTTAAAACACTAATAATGGAATTAATAGAACTTAATAGTTGAGAACTATCAAAAACAGAAAAAGCATCAGTTTCATATTTTTCTTCCATGATTTTAGTTATTTCTTTTTTGGTTGATTCAATAGAATCCTTATTAGGAGCTTTAACCACAATACTATTAATATCTTCGTTACCAGCTAAATCGGAAACAACAGTAATTGGGGCATAAGCTTGATCGTCGACACTAGGTCCTCCCATAGAGGCCCCTTTTTTATCAACAACTCCGATTACCTTTAAATCTTTTCCTTTAACAATTACTTTTTTACCAAGAGCGTTAAAGCTAGGAAAAAGTTTTTCGGCTAAGTTGTAACCCAAAACAATAACTGGGGTTTTTTTGTCATTTTCTTCTTTAGTAAACCAACGACCATTACCTTCTGGGGGAAGAACATTATTATTAAAACCAAATTCTTCAGTTGCTCCATCAATTTCAACAGATTTTTTAAGATCATTGGCTGACTTAATATCAGCAAAGACGGCATTTACAGGCATAATAATTGAATCTCTAAGACCTCTTTCTAAAGAAAGAACATCTTTTTGGGTAAAACTAGTGGTCATCATCATCCCTCCTTGGGCAAAACCACCATCTTCATTAAAAACTTGGCCAGGGGTAACAAAAATAGAATTGGCACCTAAAGAATCAAATTGTTGAGTAATGTAGACTTTTAAACCATTACCAATTGAGGTTAATAGAATAACTGAAGTAACTCCAATAATTATCCCTAGTGAAGTTAAAATAGTTCGACTCTTATTTTTTAAAATAGAGCGAATGCTAGATTTAAGAAGTTCATTTAAACTTGGTTTAAGCATAATTAGACTATTTGACCATCTTTAATAATAATAAGTCGTCTAGCTTGTTTGGCTAAATCGGGATCGTGAGTGACAAAAACAATAGTTCTCCCCTCTTTTTCATGAAGTTCTTTGAAAAAATTCATAATACTGACCCCAGATTTACTATCAAGATTTCCAGTTGGTTCATCGGCAAATATTATTTGAGGGTTATTGATTAAGGCTCTGGCGATAGCAACTCGTTGTTGTTGTCCTCCAGAAAGTTGAGCAGGAGTATTTTTAACTTTATCCCCTAGTCCAACTTTTTCTAACATTTTAATCCCCAAATCATAACGATCTTTTTGAGGAACATCAGAATAAAGGAGAGGTAGGATTACATTTTCTAGAGCTGAAGTTTTTGGTAAAAGATTAAATTGTTGGAAGACAAAACCAAGAGTGACATTTCTGATTTGAGCTAATTGATGTTCTTTTAAATTAGAAATATCTTGACCGTTTAATAAAATTTGGCCTGAGCTAGGGTTATCAAGGAGTCCAATGATATGCATTAAAGTTGATTTGCCTGACCCAGAGGGTCCAGTGATAGAAATAAATTCACCTTTATTAATTTTTAGAGAGACATTTTTAAGAGCATAAAAAGTATCTGATCCAGAAAAATAGGTTTTGGAAATATTTTTTAACTCCAAAATAGTTTTAGAACTATTTAGTGATGACAATTTGGTCATTTTCAGAGAGTCCTTCTAAAACTTCAATATTAGTGTCAGTTTCAATTCCGGTTTTAATATATTTTTTAGTTAAATCAATACTATCCCCTTCTTTAACTAAAACGTAACTTTGATCATTTTCTTGGTGGATGGAATCAACTGGGATAACTAATGAATCAGAGTTCTCTTTTAGGGAAATAATAGCATCGCCATCCATTCCAATTCGATATTTTAGATCATTATTATCTATGGGTAGCTTAAATCTGACTTCGTAAACAGTACTGGTTTCTCCAGAAACTGGGGTAAAAGAAATATAAGTTATTTCAGATTCAAAATCTTGATCAGGGAAACTATCAAGATTAATAGTAGTTTTGTCTCCTACTTTTATTTTAATAACATCTTCTTGATCTATTTGAGCTTTGAAATAAATACTAGCAGGATCAATCACAGAGAAAGTGGCAGTGGCGGGAGTGACGTTAATACCACTTGAAGGTTGGTCAATATTGGTGACTATACCACTAATTGGAGTGATTAAAGTAGCGTATTTTAAAGTTAAATCTTGGAGCTCATAACTAATAACTGAATTATCTAGAGTGTTTTGATTACGTTCTAAAATTCTTCTAATTTCAGTATCTATAACAGAATCTTTATATTCGTCAGTAGTGTCATAAAATTTGGAAGCGGCAGTTTTATAATTATTAAAATCAACAGCTAATTGTTTTTTTAATTCTTCTTTATTAAGAGAAGCAATTGATTGGTATTTTTTAACCTTATCCCCTACTTTGACTCCAACCCAAGCTAATTGGCCACTAGTTTGGAAACGAAGATCAGCTTTAATAGCAGCATCAATAGACCCAGTAAGAGTAATTTCATCTTTTATAGTCTCTCTTTTAGGAGTAATAATGGTTTCTTTTTTAGTATCAAACTTAACTTTATCTTGAGTTTTATTTTGAGCAGTTATTTTAAAAACGCCAATACCACTGATTAAAATAATGACTCCAATAATGATAGTAATTTTGAGATGTTTTTTAAAAAAATTCATACGACGTATGATTATACTATTTTTCGACTGGTTTTTCCTTAAGTTGACGAAGTTTCCACATAAAAAGTTTATAAGGAGTTTTAATTGTATTTGGATTTTGATCTTTAACGAAGTAACGAGCTTTTTCTAAAATTTTTCGGTCCATATTTTTAGAGAGACGAATATAGAGGGAACGGTTTTTCCAATCATCTAGTTCTTTGGCTAATTCAAGACCATAGGCTTGATATTCCATTTTGACGTATTTTTGTCTTTTTTCGTAGACTTCTTTAAAATTTTTGAGTTGATCGCCAATTAAAGTTGGCTGACTTTTTTTCATTAGTTTTGAAGATATAAAATGTAGGCTTGGCCATCAGTTAAGAAACTATTACCACTTTTTTTAGTGCCATAAAGTAATCCAGTTAAATCAACTTTTTCAGATAGTTTAATAAAACCATTTTTTTGAAGATTGGCTTTAATTTCTTCTCTTTCTTCATCAACCATTAAACGAGTGGTATGAAAAGGGAGAATAATTTTGTATTTCTTTTTTATTTCTTCGTCAAAATGAGCCGTTCCCACCCAGATAGATTGGCCATCTTGGGTAATGTAGTTGGTTTCCCAAAAATGGATATGATGACGGGAACTAATTGAATTTTCTGAATCTGGTTTTCCATAACCAATAATATTTGGCAAAGTATCCCAAAAAACTGGAAGTCCTGGAGTAGCAGGATAAGATTCTTTCTTTAAAATAGATTTAACTATTCTTGAATAAGATTTAATTCCAGGGCCATCTAAAAGATACCAACCAGAATCAATAAAAGCCTTGTCTAAAATATCACGGTTCCCAACTACGATTATATTAATTGGTTCAGCAGGAACAGCAGCTATAGATTCACTGATCTTGGGTAGGTTTTCAAATAGTTTAGTTTTTATCTCTTTAGTGTTAATAGTAGTTTTAGTAATTGGAGTGATGGGTTTTTGAGGGAGTGGATGAGTAAAATAGAAAGCTATAATAAAAATTACCCATAAAGCGATTAATAAAAGGCTGGAAGTTAAAATAGTTGTTTTCTTAAAATGAAGATCAATATTTAAGGGATGAAATTTTTTCTTAATTTTTAAAGAAGTAATAATAATAGTTAACCAGGCAGTCCCAACAGTGAGACTAGCGAAAACATCTGAAGGCCAATGAGCGCCAAGATAAATACGAGAAATACCAATCCAAAGAATAAGAGTTAAGCCGACAATAAAACTAATTATTTTTAAAAATTTCTTTTTTTCTGATTGAAGAATGAAGTAAGTAAGTAAGCCATAAAAAGAAATAGCAACAAAGGTATGGCCACTAGGGAAACTGTAAGTACTTTCATTAACTAAAGCATCGACTAAAGAAGGTCGAGGTCTATCGACAATGTTTTTAATAATCCAAACAAACAGTTCTCCCCCTAAGATAGAGATTAAGAAAGTATATAGAAATCGCCAATTTTTAAAGAGGATTAAAATTAATCCAAAGACGATAGTACCAACAGCAATAATTTCTCCTTTGGCTAAATAAGTGATAAACAACATGACTTGATTGACTCCATTAGTTCTTAGAATACTGACAAGGTTGATAATTCGAAGGTCAAATTGAATCAATTTTTCTTGGCCAATATAGTCTTGGACTATGCCAAAGAAAAGATAAATAAAAAAGAGAGTAATTAAAACACCAATAGTAAGATAAAGACCATATTTGTGTTCTTTAGTAAATCGTTTTTTTAAAAATCCAAAAGTTTTGGGATATTTATTTTTTAAACGAAAAATTTCAGGATCATTTTTAATTCCATGACCGATAGATTTAGTAATTGATTTAATAATTTTTACCATAAGTTTTAAAGTGGACCTAGACGGACTTGAACCGTCAATACTTCAGTGCGACTGAAGCGTTTTACCATTAGACTATAGGCCCATATAGTTTAGAGGTTGTTAATTTCTGCAAATATTTTTGGCAGCAGATTATTGATTATAACTAATTCTTCTGGAGAGAAAGTTTCCAAAACATAATTTTCAATAGGGGTATTATTATCAGGTTTACCAATACCAATTCGAATGCGATTAAATTGTTGGGTTTTTAAATGTTCATTAATGGATTTAATACCGTTATGGCCAGCAGATCCGCGATCGAATTGAATTTTATATTCTCCTACTTTTAAATCGAGATCATCGTGGAGGACATAAATATTATCAGGAGTAATTTTAAAAAAGTGGGAAATTTTTTGAACCGTAGTACCAGAGTTATTCATATATTCATTAGAGATAGCAAAAATTTTTTTATCACTCCCCCACCCTGTTTCACAAGTTTTACTTGAGAGTCGATGATTCTCTTTTAAGCGACATTTTTTTTGAGTCTTAAGATATTCGGTGATAACTTTTTGACCTAGGTTGTGACGAGTAGGTTGATATTTCTTTTCTGGGTTACCTAGACCAATAATAAGTTTCATAATGAATTTTCTTCAATAAATTTTTTAAATGAACGATCGTAAGTTTTTTCAGCTTCAGGACTAAAACAACAAGCTGGTAGTTCTTTTCTTTTTAAATGATATTGTAAACATTCACAACAACAACCTTTGGTTTCACAATCGTATGTACAAGGACAATTTTTAGCATTAATTTTCTTTTTACATTCCATGATTTATTCTAGCATTGAGTTGGTGATATATATAATAGTATATATATAGTATAAAGATATTGATTGTTAGATATATCTATACTTTGATACTTATTTATACCCTAAAGATAGGAATAATATTTTTTTAGGTTGGAGTTAGCAGTCTTACTGTTTGACTGCTAAGGTGTTAAACTCATCTTCAGTAATGATTTTTGTACCGAATTTCTGGGCAGAAATAAATTTACTGGAATTAGATTTAGTTTCGTTGGTAATGAGATAAGAAGTGTTGGAGGTAACTGAAGAAGAAATATTCCCCCCAAGAGAAATAATTTTGTCTTCAATGTCTTTACGGGGTTGATTTAAGCTTCCAGTAATAGCAAAAATTAATCCTTTTAGTTTATTTGATGAGTTAGATTCTTTTAAAGTAACTTGAGAAAGAATTGATTGAATAAAATCTTTTCTATCTTGAATTCCTTGGTAAATTTTTTGAGCTAAAGTTATTTGAATACCGGGTAAAGATTCAAGTTGGGCAATGGTAATATTTAAAATTTTATCGGGAGTGTCAAAACCAGCATTAATAAGTTGAATAATTCTTTGAGAACTAAAATTAGGAATGATGGCGGCATCTAAAACTTGTTTTAAGGATAAATTTCTTTTGTTTTGGATTTCATTAATAATATTAGTCCCAGATTTTTTACCTAAGCCAAAAATGTTTTCAAAATCAATTACTTTTAAATCATAAAAGTCTCCAGGGAGACGAATTAATTTAAGTTGGTAAAGTTTGTCGATAGTTTTTTCAGAAATACCTTTAATTTCTAAAGTACTACAAAAAAGTTTAAGAGAACCTAGGATTTGGGCGGGACAATTTTTAAGATTTGGACAACGGATAAATTTATTATCACTAATTAGTAAGGTTTTACATGAAGGACAGTGAGTGGGAGCAATAATATGACCCGGAGTTACTTTATTAATGACATTTTCAATATGAGGGATAACATCTCCCCTTCTTTGAATTTCGACAATATCATTAATGTTAATATTTTTTTCTTTAATCAAATCGTAATTAGCTAGTGAAGCAAAAGTAATGACAGCTCCAGAAATTTCGATAGGGTCAACTTGGGCAACTGGAGTAATAGTTCCCATAGGACCGACTTGCCATTCAATATTAGTAATTCTAGTTTGGCTAGATCGAGCAGGAAATTTGTAAGCGACTTGACCTTTAGGACGATTGTTTTTAAAGCCAAGCTGATGTTGTAATTTTAGATTATTTATCTTAATAACTAAGCCATCAATTTCAAAAGGATATTCTTTTCTTTTTTGAGTTAAATATTTTTGATAAATAGTTTCAATTTGATTGAAATCAGAACAAAGGAAATTTTCAACAGTAGTAAACCCATGAAGTTGGAGAAATTCTATCTTATTTGTTTCGCTTTTAAATTGTTGTTGAGAAGAATAAACATCTACAGCATAGAGACTGCAATAATCAGAATATTTACTATCTAATCTTTGAGAGATACCAGAAGTGGCATTTCTAGAATTTGAATATTTTTCGTCTGGATTTTGATTTAATCTTTGAAAATCAGATTCAGTCATAACAATTTCACATCTAACTGAGCCAGAAAAATTATCTTTAAATTTAGGAACAAAGTTTTTCATTTTAACTACATTTTGGGTGATGATATCCCCTATTTTGCCATCTCCTCTAGTAATAGCATCAACAAGTTGGCCATTTTTGTATTCAATTTCTAGAGAAATACCATCACATTTTGGTTGAACTACAAAATCAGTTTTGTTGGGGATTTTTTTTAATTCAAAATAATGAATTAATTCATCAATTTTATTAACTTTATTTTGGGAACCCATAACCATGGAATGTTTTTTTTTATCAAATCCAGTCACAAATTCGGAAGCACCGACTTTAGTAAAAACTCGATGATATGGAAGTTTTTGTCGTAAGGTGTCTTCTAAAATATCCCAAGTGTGATCATCCATTATTGGTTTACTGGTGACATAGTAGGCCTTTTTGGCTTCTATCATTAGTTCACCTAAATTTTGGGGGGAAATATTTTTAAGTTCAGGAGAATCAAGAGTGATCATAAGACAATTATATCTTAGACGTTAGTGAGACAGTAATAGGCACCCTTAGTGGAACCACGTTTTTCAATGACTTTATCGTCAATTAATTTTTTAAGATCACGCCAAATAGTATCATCGGAAACCATAGGTAATAATTGTTGAGCATCAGGCATTCGTAATCCCCCAAATTGTTGCATGTATTCAACTAATTTAATTTGTCGTTCGGAAAGATGGACTTGCTTACCACCAAGTTTTTGTTTGAGTTTAATATCACGAGAAAGAGATTGAACTTTTTCTTTAACTCGAGACAATTCAATAGCTAAGGCTTGGGTAAAATAGTCAATCCATTCGGTCATATCGCGTTTGAAAATATCAGATGATTTTTCGTGAACTGATTGAATGGCATTGTAATAATCTTCAGCGTTGCGATCAAAATATTCTTCAAGAGAAAAAAGACGACGGATATCATAACCTTCAACGTAAAGTGGCAACATGGCAAAGGCTCTACTAACACGACCATTACCTTCAATAAAAGGATGGATAGCAACTAAAATATATTGAGCGATAGCAGAACGAATAGCTGGGTGAATTTCTTTAGAAATAGAGCTATTAATCCAATCAATGAAGTCGGCAATTAAATATGGAACTTCAATGGCTGGAGGAGGTCTATGAGCAATTTCACCTGTTTTAGTGTTTTTAAGAACTACTTGTTGATGACGATATTTACCCACTTCTGACTCGGGAATAACTTTGGCAGTGGTAAGAGTATGAATTTTTTTAACAATGACTTCACTGTAAAAAAAAGAACGATTTTTATCATTAGAATCAATTGATTTTTCTTCTGGAAGAGGCATGCCAGCATCGAACAGAGACCAAAGTTCTTCAAGATAACTCATAACGTTGCGATAGTTAATAACTTCTTGAATATCACGTTGTCCTGCAGTAATTTTTTGACCTTCGACTAATCGAGCAACTTCTTGGAAAGTTAGGTCGTTACCTTCGATACGAGTACCATAATGGACAGTGCGGACAATAGCATCTTGTTGAAATTGTTTTTCATAAGCTGGGATTAAAGGAGCATCATCAATAATAGCCTTAGCGGCTTCAATATTAGCAATATTTTTGAGAATTTTATTATTGATTGAAAATACGGGAGAAAACATTGTAAGGCAATTATATCACTTTTTTGAAATTCGTTAAGGGGAAAATGCGGA
>CAYOXV010000001.1:30589-60925 GCA_964408055.1 uncultured Gammaproteobacteria bacterium
ACATTGTAAGGCAATTATATCACTTTTTTGAAATTCGTTAAGGGGAAAATGCGGAGAATCTATATATAATAAATGGTAATAAATTGTTTAATTAAGAAAAACATAATCGAGGGCGGAGCGGGGGTCGACATTAGCATTGATCATATTGATGGATTTAATTAGATTTTTGACTATTTGATTATTTGATTGATTAGGATTTTCAATTAAAATTTGCTGATAAATTTGAAGTTGATCTTGAAGATAAGGTAAGATTTGATCTTTATTTTTATAGAGATTATCTAGAATGGCTGAATCTTTATTAAAATTGCCAGTTATTTGGATTATCTTTGATTTAGCAGCATCTTTATTGTCATCAGTTAATCTAACTAAATGGCATCTAGAGATAATGGTAGGTAATAAATTAGAAGGTTTGTTGGTGGTAAGAATTAAATAATTATTTTCACCTGGCTCTTCTAAGGTTTTTAAAATAGCGTTTTGAGATTCAGTATTAAGGTTATGGGCTTGGTAAATTAAACAAATTTTGTTTTGGTGATTAAAGGGTTTTTGACTTAAGAATTTTTTAAGTAATCTAGTAAGTTCTATAGTCCAACCACTTTGATCATTGATAGTAAAGATATCAGGGTTATTAGGTGATAAATTATTATCTAGTTGTTGGCAAATTTGACTAACCTTTTGATCGGCTATAGATTGATTTTGATAGATAATAATAGTTGAAGGAAATGGTTTCATTTTGGCTTGTTTTGGAGCTTAAAAAACTGTAGTATTACTTATATATTATGAATGATGCTGCCCCAAAAATATATAAGAGCTTAAGAGATGCCTTAAAAGACATTGGTTTAATTGATGATAAAAAATTTGAAGAAATAAATTTGAGACAGTTAAAAACTGGTGAAAGTGAAGAAGAAGTAATTAAGGCGTTAAGGTTGGTCTCAGAAGAAGATTTTACTAAAGCTAAGGCCTTATTTTTAAGAGTACCCTTTGTAGATTTAGATACGATTGGGTTTTCACCAGAAGCGTTAAATTTGGTTCCGGAAAGTGTGGCTCAAAAATACAATATAGTTCCCTACCGATTTGATCCAAAAGACAAAACTTTGTATGTGACTATGGCTAACCCCCTCGATTTAGAGACAATAGAATTTTTGGAAAAGAAGACTAGTTTGAAAATAAGTGTGTCGATGTCGACAGAAAAACAAATATCTTCTTTTATTAGAGAGAAATATATTAGAGAGAAAAATATAACTTCGGAAGTAAGTAAGGCCTTAAATGAAAGAAAAGATGACGAAAAAGAAATGAAGAAGGCTCAAGAAAAGGTGGCGGTGGAGGCTCCGGTAGCTAAGATCGTATCAACTATTTTGGAATATGCGGTTAAATCAAGAGCTTCTGATGTTCACATAGAACCACAAGAAGAAAATGTTAGGATTCGCTATAGAATTGATGGAATTTTACAAGAAAAATATTTATTACCAAGAAATGTTCAAGATGCGGTGGTTTCTAGAATTAAAATTTTAGCTAGTTTAAAGATTGATGAAAAAAGAGTTCCTCAAGATGGTCGTTTCTTCTTTTCAGTAGATGGAAATGATGTTGATTTACGTATCTCTACCCTACCAACAACTTATGGAGAAAAGGTAGTAATGCGGTTACTTAAAAAATCACAAAAGGTACCAACATTACCAGAATTGGGGTTAAGAGGATTGGCTTTAAAAAATTTAATGGCTTCGATTCAAAGACCTCATGGAATTATTATTGTTTGTGGTCCAACAGGTTCAGGAAAAACTACTACTTTGTATTCTATTTTAGATATTGTAGCTACTACTAAAGTAAATGTGGTAACAATTGAAGATCCAGTCGAATATCAAATGAAGGGAGTTAATCAAGTTCAAGTAAATGTACAGGCTGGGTTATCTTTTGCTTCAGCTTTAAGATCTTTTCTACGTCAAGATCCAAATGTAATCATGGTGGGAGAAATCCGAGATGCGGAAACGGCTGATTTGGCTATTAATGCTGCTTTGACTGGTCATTTAGTTTTTTCTACTTTGCATACTAATGATGCTTCTGGTGTTCCTCCCCGATTATTAGATATGGGAGCAGAACCATTTTTATTAGTGTCATCATTAAACTGTGTGGTGGGTCAGCGGGTATTAAGAAAGGTTTGTAAGGATTGTGTTTCAGAAATGGAAATACCAGAGCATGATTTGGAAGAAATTAAAACTACTTTAGGTCCAATTTATGGAATGATTGAAGATAAATTTAAAAGTCAGGGTAAAAAAATAACAATGCCTAAAATTGTTGGTTGTGAAAAGTGTAATAATACTGGATATATGGGAAGAGTTGCTATTTACGAGGTTATGCCAATAAGTGAAAAAATCAGTAAACTGATTATTGAAAAAGCAGCAGCTTCAGAAATTCAAAAACAAGCCATGGTGGATGGAATGTTAACTATGAAACAAGATGGTTATGTCAAAGTTTTAGAAGGAGTTACGACTTTAGATGAAGTTATTAGAGTCGCTCAATATTAAAAATATAAATTATATATATTAAATAAATTAAAAATATGCATACAAAACTACAAGAATTGTTGAATTTAGCAGTGGCTAATAAAGCTTCAGATGTCCATTTGATGAAAGGAGTATCACCTAAATTTAGAGTTAATGGTGAATTGGTTAATGTTTTAAATATGGTTGATGCAACTGACGCTTTAACAAATGAAATGATTGAATCACTTTTAAGTGATAAACAAAAGGAAAACTTAAAAGAATTTAAAGAAATTGATTTTTCTTTTGAAACAACTGAATCTAGATTTAGAGCTAATGTTTATTTTCAAAATGAAAGTTTGGCTTGTTCTTTGAGATTAATTGCTTCTGCTATCCCCTCTTTTGAGGAAATGAATTTACCTGATATTTTAAAAAATTTTGTCAAATTAAAACAAGGTTTTATTTTAATAACTGGTCCAACTGGACATGGTAAATCAACAACAGTAGCAACAATCTTAAATGAGATTAATAAAACTAGGAATAGTCATATTGTGACTATTGAAGATCCAATAGAATATTTATTAAAGGCGGAAAAATCAATAATTTCTCAACGAGAATTGGGTCAAGATGCTAATGATTTCAATCGAGCATTAAGATCTTGTTTAAGACAAGACCCAAATGTAGTTTTTATTGGAGAAATGAGAGATTTGGATTCAATCCAATCAGCTTTAACAATTGCTGAAACTGGTCATTTAGTATTTTCTGTTCTCCATACTAATTCAGCAGCTCAGACAGTGGATAGAATTGTTGATGTTTTTCCAGCTAATGTAAAAGAACAAATCAAAGTGCAATTAGCTTCAGTAGTAACAGCAATTGTGTCACAAAGGTTATTGCCAGGTTTGGATGGTGGTCGAATTCCAGCTTTTGAAGTTTTGATTAGCAACTCTGCAGTTAAAAATACTATTAGGGAAGGAAAAACTTTTATGTTAGACAACATAATCCAAACTAGTGCTGATGTGGGGATGATTTCCTTAGATACTTATTTAGCTAAATTAGTAATAGATAAAAAAATCTCTGAAGAAGTAGCGATGAATTATTCAGTAAATCCATTAGATTTTAATAATAAACTTAGAAATAAAAAAATGTTATGACAAAATTTATTTATCGAGCTAAGGATTGGAATGGAAAATTGATTAAAGGAGTAGTTGATTTGGATGATAAGGCAGCAGTAGTAGAGTCAATTAAAAGTAGTGGTTGGGTTCCTTTATCAGTAGTGGAAGAGAGTCAAACTTTTTTAGGAGAAATTTATCGAAATTTGTTTTCTAGAGTGGGAGGTAAACAAATTTCTAATTTTACTCGACAGTTATCAACTATGATGAATTCTGGATTACCACTAACAGATTCTTTGTTACTTTTAAAAAATCAAACAGCTAAAAATGGATTGATGTTTGAAATTTTAGATCATACTTTATCATCGGTTCAAGGCGGACAATCGTTAGCAACTGGATTAGATAAGTATAAAAAAGTCTTTGGTGAGGCTTATATTGCCTCTGTAGATGCTGGGGAAGAAGGTGGAGTTTTGGAAGAAGTAATGTTGAAATTGGCTGATAATTTAGAAAAACAGAATGAATTTGCTAGTAAAGTAAAGTCGGCTATGATTTATCCAATAATAGTCATTATTGGTATGGTAGCAGTGGTGATTATTATGATGATTTTTGTAATTCCAAAATTAATGGGGTTGTATGGTGATTTTGGAGCTGATATGCCAGCTTCGACTAAATTGATGATGTCGATGTCTAATTTTATGACTAGATTTTGGTTCTTAATCCCCTTTTTAGCGGGTGGTGCTTTTTTATTGTTTAAGTTTGGTAGTAAAAATAAAGAATTTAGATTTAAATTGGATAGTTTTAAATTAAAAATACCAATTGCTGGGGTTTTATCTCAAAAAACTATCTTATCAACTACAATAAGAACTTTATCAATGTTATTGTCAGCTGGGATTCCTTTAGTCGATACTTTAAGAATTGTGGCTAATGTGGCTGGTAATGAAGTTTTTAATAAGGCTTATTTACAAATTGCTGAACGAGTCCAAAAGGGTTTTTCGATTGCTAATTCATTTGAAGAGACAGGAATTTTTCCAATTGTAGTTAATCAAATGGTGGCCACTGGAGAAGCAACTGGAAAATTAGATGAGGTGTTATTGCGAGTGGCTGATTATTTTTCGGCTGAGGCGGAAGAATCGGTTAAATCTTTAACTTCGGCAATTGAACCATTAATTATGATTGTGCTTGGTTTAGGGGTGGCATTTTTGATGGTGGCGGTGGTAATGCCAATCTATAACTTGACATCGCAATTTTAGTGATAAATAATGGTATTAGAGTTAATTAAATTTAATAAAAAAAAATGAAAAGAAAAATGAATTTTGAAAAAGCTTTCACCTTAGTAGAATTATTGATTGTTATCGCTTTGATCGCAATTTTGTCAGTGGCAGTATTGGCAACTATTAATCCAATCGAACAATCAAATAAAGCGAAAGATTCAACGGTTCAAAATGATGCGGCTGAAGTTATGAATTCCTATGAGAGATATTATGCCAATGCTCAAGAATATCCATGGATGAAATATGGAGCCACTAAGGCTACTGTCGAAGATGCTATTTTATTAAGATCGGATACTTTGGGCTTTGGAGTTTGTGATGCTGGTTTGGTAGCTGATGAACCAGATGATCAAGCTGGAGATTGTGATCCAACTAGTGCAGACCCTGGTTTATTAATTAAAACTGATGAATTAAAATCAGCTTTTGTGGGTAAATCTGAATTTTCTAGTGTAGCTACTAACCCAGAAAATGGTTTATGGTTATATAAACAAGCTGGATCTGGTGGATCAGTTTATGTTTGTTATGTGCCAAAGGCAAAATCAAACAGAGAAGCAACCACTAACCAGTTATATTGTCTTAATTCCACTGGTCCAACTAGAACATTAGCTGATGGAACAAACTGTGTTGTTCCAGATACTACTGGTACTGATTGGGGTGATCCTGATGCAGCAATGACTGCTGGGAATATAGCTATCTTTAAATGTGTTCCTTAATAAGAACAAATTAATTTGAATTTAAACCCCGTTTTAGGACGGGGTTTTTGATTAGATGGGTTAAAATAGTTTATGGAAATTTTATTAATGGTAATGATTTTTATTTTAGGGTTATGTTTAGGGAGCTTTGTAAATATGTTGGTGTATAGAGTAGCGGTGAAATATAAATTAATTTCTAAGTCAAAATTTATTGTTGCTGATAAAAATAGAAGTTTTTGTGATGGTTGTGGAAGACAATTGAGATGGTATGAAAATGTTCCAGTAATTTCTTGGTTGATACAAAAGGGAAAATCGAGATGTTGTCAAAAAAAACTATCATTTCTCTACCCGATAGTGGAATTAATAACTGGAATTTTATTAATGGTGGTTGTTTTTAGATTTAATTTATTATCTAGTGATTTACCAATAATGCTAGAAGTAGTTAGATTGTTTTTTGCCATGGTATTAATTACTTTATTAGTTTTTAGTGCCGTATTTGATATTAAATATTTAATATTGCCTGATTTTGCCACAATTACATTAATAGTCATGTCTTTTTTAGGAGTAGTTTTTGATGAACCTAATATAATCCCCTATTTATTGTCAGCACTAGGAGCATTTAGTTTTTTAGGAGTTTTATATTTAGTAACTAAAGGCAAAGGGATGGGTTTTGGTGATGTAAAATTAGCCATATTTATGGGGCTATTTTTGGGTTACCCAAATATAATAATAGCAATATATATTGCTTTTATAGTTGGAGCTTTGGTGGGATTAATGGGAATGATTAGTAAGAAAATGACTAAAAAAACTCAAATACCCTTTGGTCCTTTTTTAATTTTAGGAACTTTTGTAGCTTGGATTTGGGGAAATAAAATTCTTGACTTGGTAGTATTTCAATTTTTCAGGTAGAATTAATTGAGATGAAATTAAATAAGGGATTTACTTTAACGGAATTGTTAATAGTGTTATCCATAATAGTAGTTTTGGCGGCGATATTAATTGGAATATTAAATCCAATTGCTTTAGTAGGAAAAGCAAGAGATTCAGAAAGAAAAAGAGATTTAGATCGAATTAAAAAATCATTTGAAGAATATTTTAATGATAAGGATAGTTATCCAATTGATATTGGGAATTGGAATATAAAGGAAAACTGTGATTCTGATACTATTTTTAATCCTTATTTAAGCCCTTGGCCTTGTGATCCTACTGGGGAACCTTATTACATTATTGTCGGTGATGAGGGAAAATCTTTTAAAGTTTTGACTAATTTAGAAAATAAAAATGATAATTCAATTCCATTAGATTGGTATCTTCAAGAGAGTTACTATAGTATTGAAGGATATTCTAGAACAGAGGTTAATTATGGTGTTTCTAGTTCAAATGTTTCTTGGTCAGAAATTGCCTTAAGTAGTAATTGTGGAAGTAATTGTTTTACTAAACCACCAAGTGGAACTGGATGTAATAGTGCTAGTGGAAATAGTTGTGTTGGTACAAATTGTTACCGTCATAATCAATGTTTAGATGAATGTCGAGTACCTTGTTGTGGTAGTGGCTGTAATTAAGGCAAAAAAGTATTATTATTAAGTAATGAAAAGATTAGAAATTATTATAGTAGTAATAGTAGTGGGGATTTTAGCTTGGATAACTTTTAATCAATTTGATTTAGCTAAAAAGAAATCTAGGGATGTAGAAAGAAAGTCTAATTTACATGAAGTATCAAAAGTAATTAAAAGATATTATAAAGATTATGGAAAATTACCATCAGCTGAACAGGTGAATAACCTTTGGGCTAAACAGTGGTTGGATGGAAGTTATGTCTATATAGAGAAAATGCCGGGAGAAAACTATACAGATTTACAATATTGTTATAAAACTTATGATGATGAAATTTTTGGGTTGTTGGCAGAATTAGAAAATAAGGGAGATGAAGATTGTTTAAAAGATTTAGTTGAATGTGAAGGTAATTTTTATTGTTTTGAAGACAAAATGTCGGCTAATGTGGAGGTTATAAAATAAAAGTATGAAAATAAATAAAAAAAATAAAAAAGTGTTTGGATTTACTTTAGTAGAGTTGTTGGTAGTAATAGCAATAATTGGGGTTTTAACTACTTTGATAATGGTTAATTTTGTGGGATCAAGAGAAAGAGCTGGTGATTCTAAAAAAATGCAAAACTTAACTGCTCTTAAAAGTGCTTTGAGGATGTATTACAACGATTTTCAAACATATCCGGCAGATAAAAGTGTTATTTTAGGAACTGGATTTACTGGTTATATATTGGATTTAGGAGATACTGGTTTTGAATATACATTAACTAATGGTGGTGATGGTTTTATTTTAAGAACTGAATTAGAAAGTGGAGCTGGAATAGATACTGGTATTTCTCAATTAAATTGTGGAATTGCAGTAGGTTCAACAGAAGCTAATGTTTATGCTGTCTGTTCAAATTAAAAATAAAGATTCCCTACTCTATTTAAAAATAAATTAAAAAATGAATAAGATTAAAAATAAATTAAAAAATAAAGGGTTTACTTTAATAGAGTTATTAGTGGTGATGTCGATAATGGGGATATTAACAGTAGTAGTTTCTAGTTCTTTTAGAACAGTCCAAATGAAATCAAGGGATGCAAGAAGAAAAAACGATATGGGTTCAATTTCAAAAGCATTAAATATGTACTATAACGATGTGGGCACTTTTCCTAAAGTAAGTGATCAATATGGAATAGATATTAATGAATTGATGAATAATTCGGGTAATAAATTTTCTATTAATATGGGGGGAAATGAAATTATTTATATGATGGAAATGCCTCGAGAAACAACTGTTGGATTAAAAAATTATCGATATGTAGTTAGTAGTACTGGTAAATCTTTTAAAGTTTTTACTAATTTAGAAAATGTTGATGATAGTAGTTGTTTGCCAAAAACTGATTGTGTAATTGGTGGGGTTGATTATCTTAGTGAAAGTGATATTGGTTGTTGTTATGGAGTTTCTAGTTCAAATATTAGTGTAAATGGAGATTTATTATGAAAAATAAGACAATGTTTGTTTATAGAAGAGGATTTACTTTAATAGAATTATTAGTTTCAATTTCAATAATTGTAATTTTAACAATGTTAGCTTCGGTGAGTTATTCAAAGGCTCAGAAAAGTGGCCGAGATCAAAGAAGAATTGAAGATTTAAGGTCAATTCAGAATGCGGCTGAACAATATTATTTATTAAGTGGAGGGAGCTACCCTAGTAATTCCACTACTCCATGGAAATGGCCAAATACGTCTACTGGACAAATAGTATTACAAAAATTTCCATTAGATCCAAAGAATAGTGGTGAATATATTTATAGTGCTAGCTATCTTAGTGGGAGATATTGTGTTTGTGCTAAGGTGGAAGATTTAAAAAATAGTAATTCTGAAGCAGGTTGTAGTTTTGTAAATACTGGTTATTTTTGTGTTAGTAATCAACAATAAAAAAATATGAATAAAAATAAAAAAGGATTCACATTATTCGAATTATTAGTAACAATTTCAATTATTGCTATATTAACTGCAGTAGCGGTAGTTAGTTTTGGTGGGGTTAATAAAAAAGCTAGAGACTCAAGAAGAATGGCTGATTTAGAGAGCATTAGAATAGCTTTAGAGGCTTACAAACAAATTAATAATGCCTATCCGGTTAGTTTAACTAATTTAACTACCCCAACAGTTTATTTACAAAAATTACCAGTAGACCCTAAGACAAAAGTTGCTTATCCTTATACTCCTGGAGTGGCTCCAATATATACCTATTCAATTGGGACTAGTATGGAAGATATTGGATCAACCAATTGTGCTAGTAGTTGTGGTTGTACCGGTTGTAATTATAAGGTGGTTAACCCATGAGAAATGGTTTTACTTTGATAGAAATAATGGTAGTGGTGGCGGTAATAATTGTTTTAACAGGGGTTGGGGTAGTGTCTTTAAATAAATTTAACGGTAATCAAGCTCTTGATGCTCAGAAAGAAGAATTGATGTCTGATTTAAGGTTAGCTAGAAATATGGCAAAAACCAATCAATTACCTTATGGAGTAAGTGGATCTTTGCAATATGTTGAAATAGAAATTTTAAATAAAATATTGACAGTTAATAGTGTGTCAATTGATGAAAGTGGTAATACTAATGTGAATGACTATTCAACTAAAAAGAATGAATCAACTAATACTATTAATAGTTCTTTTGGTTTTTCGGTGGAAAATGGTCGTTTGACTAATGGTAATGGAGTTTTGATTAGTAGCCCAGTTTGTTTAACGCTTTATTTAGCTTCAGATACTAATGATAAAAAATATATTTATATTGAAACATCAGGATTAATCTATGAAAAAACAACTTGTAATTAAAAATAAAAAAAGTTTAATTAATACTTGTCATCAAGTAGGTCAGAGTATGGTTGAAATAGTATTTTCAATTGGAGTAATTGCTTTAGTTATAACTGGAGCAATAATCTTAATTGTTAATGCGGTTGGAGTTAAAAATAATGGTTTTGAGAGAAAAAAAGCAACTGAAATGGCGGAGACGATAATGGAAGATTTAGTTTTTCAAAAACGAAATAATATTGATAGTTTTTGGGGTTTAAATAATAAAACAGGAGAAACTTTACCAAATTTTGATGGTTATACTTATTCAATTGGATACAATACTGATGGAATTAGTTGTAGTGATTGTACTAACGCGGTAGTGACAATAACTTGGGGGGAGAATAAGGTTTTGGAAGTTAGTAGATTTTTTTCTAAGGCAGTAAATTAAATGAAAAAAAGAAATGGGTTTACTTTAATTGAAATTGTAGTGGTGACAGCGGCAATAGCTATCATTATGGTGGCAATAATTGGGGTAGTAGTAAGTAGTTTTAAATTACAAAATCAAACTAAGTCTAGTAGTAAAGTAGTCTCAAATGGTAATGAAATTTTAAATGAATTGAAAAAAAATGTTTTGAATAGTAATAGAGAGAATATAAGTTGTGCTGAAAATGGTTTATCAGTAACTTTGATGAATACTTATGATGGAAATTTAACGACAATAAGTTGTGGTGGTGGAAACATAGCTTCAAGTTCAGCGACAACGATTTATTTAAATAATAGAGAGATAATAGTAACTGATTGTACTAATTTTGTAACTTGTTCCACTCTCCCCTCCTTAGAGATATCTGATGTGAATTTTAAATTTGGAGTTGGAGCAACTACATCAGGGGTGGGAATAACCCAAAATTTTGAAGTGAATATAACAGTAAGGAATTAAAGGCATGTTATTTTAACCTTAACAAATGTTGTGGAGGTATTATCCTGTACGTACATATTGGTACTACATGATATGGTGTTGAATATGGTTTAAATACTTTATTACTAATGAAAACTTTTAATAAAATTAGAAAAAACCTAAGAGATTAAACCTAATATCATTAGATAATGGAATTTTTAGGTTGGATTAAATGATGTTTTTTTATTTTAAATTACATTAATGATGAATTATTTTATTAAGAGGTTGACAAGTTTCTAATTTGTTCTAATATTTTTTTAGGGTTAATAATTGAATATTAAATGACAAAAAAAATAAAAAGGATAAAAAAAGGGAAATTATTATTAGGAATAGTAGTATTGGCTTTTTTAATATTAATGATTCCAGTGGTAGTTAAGTTAGCTCAACTCAACCATGAGACTAGAAGTGACGCAGTTGCTAATAATAATCCAAATTCGCCATCGGCAAATAGAGGTTGTGGTGCTGGAAGTTCTAATGGGGATAAAATGTGTGGGAATAATAGTATTTATATTTGTAGAAATGGAAGTTGGATTTTGGGAATGAATTGTGGTCGTTCTAATATGGATTGTGTTGCTAACGGTTCCAGTGTTACATGTAAAAAAAAGAAAATTGATGGCGTTTGTGGCACCTCTAAAAATACTTGTAAGACAGGTAGGTTTAGTAATGTATTAGATAACCGTAGCTATTATATATGGAAATGTAATGGTTTGAATGGTGGTAAAACAGCTTCGTGTAGGTTAAAGAAATAGTTTCTTAAAGAAACTATTATTAGTTGAAATAACAATATATTTGGTGATGTGGTTATGTTTGGGGTGGTTTCATTATTTTAATAATTTTTATTAATTATTTAATAATGGTTAGTTTTATTAGGGATAAAATTTTTAATTCTGATTTAGTTTTTTTAATAAATAGTAATTAGTACATAGAATGTTTTTGTTATTTATCCCCTGCCTGTTGTTATTCTAATTTTTGATTAAAACTGTGTGTATTGGTTACGTATGTTTTACTATGGGTTACTTAATATTTAATACTATTTATTTTTAATTTTTATGTATTTAGATACATAATTTTTATATAAAAGCTTGACATTATGCATAATATGTATTATTATAGGTTTATATACCCAATAGCGGGTAATAGCATGCGAGCAATCGCTTTAAAAAATGAAGGGAAGTGAAATCAGATGTTTAAGAAGAAAGTGTTTAGGTTTTTTATACTAACTTTTCTGTTCATAGTCGCTGTTACGTTGGTTTCTACTTTAATATCACCAAGTGTGGCTGAGGCGGTTGTTATGCCGAAAAGATCTATGGAACCTGGTCCTATGCACATACCGGCTCCAGTTCCTGATCCTACCTCAGCACCAGAGTCAACAAAAGATGTTGATATGGTAATTATAACTTTCAATGAAAATCAATCGGAAGATAATTTTGATTATTTTTGTTGGATGTTGGTGATAGTAATAGTAGTACAAATGGTACTTTTCATAGTAATAGTACTAGTTGTACTTTTAAGAAAGAACCACAACACCCTATGAACAGAAACTAACAAAACCAAGGCCGCATCCAAATGCAATAGTGCAAGATGCGGTCTTTTTTTTTGCTTAAAATTGGAAAATTTTGAATAGTTGTTCTGTAATAATTTAAAAGGTATTATAAATGTAGTATATGGTAGTGTTTAAATTGAAGTTTTTAAAATATTTATCAATAATGTGTTGGTTAGGTGTGGTTTTGATATCTCCTGTAAAAGTTTTAGCTGTGGTTAATCCTCCTCCTGGAGGTGGAGGTGGTACTCCAATAGATGATTGTCCTAAAGCTGGCCAAATTCGTGACTCGTCGGGACATTGTGTAGATGCGGTTATTGTTGTAGCTGGAAAATGTAATAGTCCTCCAGATGGAAGTAGTTATTGTTATATAAGTTCGGTTACAAGTAGGACTTTATGTGATAGAGGAAGTGCTAGTGGTGTTTCAGATATTGGAAGTAGATTTAAATGGACTTGTAGCACTACTGCTTCAACAGATACTTGTTATGCAACTGATTTGCCAACTATAAATGGGTCTTGTAATAGCCCTCCTGATGGTTCTAGTTATTGTTATATAAGTAGTGTGACAAGTAGGACTTTGTGTGATTCGGGAAGTCCTAGTGGAGTAAGTGATTCAGGAAGTTCTTTTACTTGGAGTTGTGGTGGTAGTTGTGGTGGTGTTACTGATTATTGTTCAGCGACAGATTTACCTAATATTGATGGTGCTAGTGGAAATTGTGGTGATGCACAAGATAATGGAGGGATTTACACTTCACCACCTTCTAGTTCTTTACTTTGTGACACTGGGACACCTTCTTCTGTTACAACTAATATATCTAGTTATACTTGGAGTTGCGCTGGTTTAGATGGTCAATGTAGTGGAAGTGATGGTTCAACAGTAAATTGTAGTGCTATAAGAGATACAGCCCCAACATATTCATCTTTAGCATTAAGAACTTATGATGGAAGTACATTGGTGACGGCAGAAAGTGGTAGTCGAAATCAAATTTGTCAATCAGTTTTTAAAAACAGTAGTAACCCAACTGGAGTTAGGTTTGTGGTGACTGGGGCTGATACTCTTCAGGGGGTAGGTGATATTAGTACAATACAGGTAAGATTACGAGGATCTTCAATTTATACTTTTGCAGCAGTAACAGCAGTTAATGGAGTGGCGACAATTCCAGTTGATTTGAATGCTAGTGGTGTAGCTACTGGTACTTATAATATTGAGGCTTTAATTAATGATGTTCATGGTGGGTTGAATAGTGGTTGGGTAGATACAGGTAGAGATTTTAAATATTGGAATTGTTTAGTACCTGTGGCAGGAGGTTTTTATGATGGATCTGCTGGCGTAGTTTGTCCTAACTTTACTACAACTTTATCATCTGAGGCTAATTTTAGAAGCTTAACTTTCTCTAGTGCTAGTACTGGACTGTCATCTAGTATGACAGTTAGTGGTGATGGGAGCTATACTGGAGGAAGTAATAGATTGACTTGGGGAACTTCTGATTATCAAGCGGTTTTTAATGAATTTACAACTCCTTTATTGGCAAGTGACCTTTCTTTGAGATTAATTGATTTAGGGATAGGGACTACTAGGACTTGTAGTTTAACTTTGAATTTTAATTTAAATAATAATGTAATTGATCCTTATTCTAATAATCCAAGTTTGAGAGCTGATTTTTCAGCAGTAATTGACCAAGATTCTTGGTTTCAAACTGGCAGTGGAGGAATAATGAGTAAATCGGTTATTACTGATTATGTGTCGGTGGCCTGTAAAGCACCGACTTGTACTCCAGCAATGTCTATTAGTGGTTTAGTCTCAGCTCCAACTTTGAATAATAATAGTGGTGTCTCCTACTCTTCTCCAAATAATTGGCATATTAATTCTGATTTAGTTTCTAGATTAAATTATTATGAAAAATATAAGGGATTAGGAATTGGAGAGACGGTTAATGGAGATTTAAATTATTCAAATGATAAGGCTGGAGTAGTATTGGTTGGTGGAAATATTGATATAACCCAAGACAATACCCTTAATAAAGGTGATTTTTTAATGTTAGTGGCTAGTGGGAATATTACAATTGATTCGGCAGTAAATAATTTTGATGGAGTTTTAGTAGCTAAAAATATTAATATTGCTGGAGATAGTGCAGATCAATTAGTAATTAATGGAAGTTTATACGCCACAGATCAAGTTAATATTACTAGAACTTATACTGATAAAAGAGATAATAATTTATCTCCAGCAGTAAAGGTTAATTTACGTCCTGACTTTATTTTTCAATTACCAGTGGAAATTAATAAAAAGATTACAAATTGGAAATGGGGAAATTAAAATAAATTTCTAATATCTAATGAATAAAATAAATATTAAAAAAAGAATGAGTGGACAAGTGGTATTAATGGTTTTATTAGTATCAGCTTTGGTTTTGACTATGGGGTTATCGGCATCAAAAAATACGGTAATTGAGACAAAGATTGACACTGATGAAAATTTATTAAAACAAGCTTTCAATACAGCTGAATCAGGGGTGGAATATTATTTGGCTACTGGTGAAACTCAATATAATAGTGACAACGGGAATGCTTCAGTGGTGACAACAGATATTGGAAATGTAGGTAATTTAGATTCTAGTGAAGTAGTTTTAAATGGAAAGCCATTTTTGTTTTGGTTGGTTAACCATGAAGATGATGGTAGTGTTGGTTCTGATTTTTTTGATGGGACTATCAATCAAATTTGTGTTGATAGTAGTTTTACTGGAGGGTTAAAAGTAGATTTGGTTAGTTTTAATGGGGGTAATTATTCAATTAGGAGATATGGTTACAATATGAACAATGGAAGTGCTGTTAGTGGTTTTAGTGCAGATAATAATAGTTGTACTCAATCAATCGTTGTGGCTCAAGGAATGTTATTAGTAGTGACTCCAATTGGAGGGAGTACTAATCTTTCAGTTGATGGAAATATTAACTTTCCATCTCAGGGAGAAAAAATAGTTTCAATTGGACAAATGGATGGTGGAGTTAACACTAAAGTAACAGTGTTAAATAGATTTGATGAAGTACCTCCTTTTATGTTGGAAACAATAACAGCTGGTAACAGTGTATTGAGTCAATGAGAGAAACTGTTTATACTTAAAGATATGAGTGATCTTGTAGGTATTGATATTGGTAGAAATACAATAAAATTAGTGTCCTTATCAAAGTCGGGAGAAGTTTTGTCTTTAGATAGTTTGGGTGAGGTAAATTCTCCAGTAATGGAAATAAAGACAGATGAAGATAGGAGTAAATTTTTGGTTGAAGTAGGAGTGGCTATTAAAACCTTACTAGCCGACTTAAAGATAAAACCTAAACAAGTAGTGGCTGGTTTACCAGAAGATGAGGTTATTAGTCGCTTAGTGCGATTACCACCATTAAAAGAATCAGAAATCATGGATGCTTTGAAATTTGAAGCAGAGACGTTTGTCCCCTATGCTCTTGATGAGGTATCAATTGATTATGAAATAGTAGAAAAAGACGATGCTGGGAGATTAACAATTTTTGTAGTGGCAGCTAGAAATAAATTAATTCAATCTTATGTTAAGTTATTTAAATCTCTAGGATTAGAATTATTGGCGATAGAATCGTCTTCAGTAGCACTAAGAAGAGTAATTAAAATAAATATTAATACAGTGGAAAGATTGGTAGTTGTGGATTTGGGAGAAAAATTTTCAGATATTTTTAATATGAATAAAGGGAATATTTATTTTGCTAGATCAATTTTAGTAGGAGGTGAATCGATTACTCGAGCAATTTCTTTGGGATTGAATTTAGATATGGCATCGGCTGAAGAATATAAGAAAGCTTATGGAATGAAAGAGACTGAACTTGAAGGGAAAATTAGAGTAGCGGTAATGCCAGTTTTTAATAATATTGCTGAAGAAATAAGAAAAGCAATGGCTTTATTTATGGAAGATAATGGAGGGAAGAAGGTGGAATTGTTAGTTTTAAGTGGTGGTGGAGCTAATTTACCAGGCATGGCTGAGGAATTAACTAGACTTTTGGGAGTAGAAGTACAAGTGATGCAACCATTTTCTAAGATAGATGCGACTAAAATTAAAACACAATTTAATTTAAATGTTGATGGTTGCCGATTTGGTTTAGCTGTCGGTTTAGCTATGAGAGGATTGATGGAATAAAATGAATAATGATATAAACTTATTACCATCTCAAGCGAAGTTTCAGGCAAAAAGAGTAGCTTTAAAGGCTAAAATTAATTTTTTCTTATGGATTTTTGGAGGAATTTGGATAGTTCTTTTGATTTTAGTTTTAGGAGGTTTTTTTATCTCCCAAATGGCGTTGAATCAAGTTAATAAGAAATATCAAACTGATTTGAATCAATATAAAAGTTTATTGGGGAGTATGGTGGTAAATCAGCAAGTTAAATATAGGGCAAAAATAGTGGGACAGGTATTAGGAGAAAGATTTGAATATGGGAGTTCAATTGAGAGAATTAGATCAATATTTTCAGAGAATATAAAAATTGATGATATTGGAATTGAAGGAAAGAAACAGTTTACTTTAGAGGGAAGTATTAATGAGGGGAAATATGTTAGTGAGGTGGAAGAAAAGATAGTCGAAATTAATAATGGTGAATTAGAAGGTTTTACTAAAGCAGTTTTAAAAGATATTCAAATAGATAATGGTGTTTGGATATTTAAAATGGAGGTAGATTTAAAATGAAAGAAATAAATAATATTTCTTTTTTAAAAACTCCTGATAAAATTTTTGGGATTGAGAAAGGATTATTAAAATTATTTTTAATACCAATTGCTTTGTTGGTAGTTTTTTTAATAACTTTAGGGTCAGTTATCATTCCTAAAATAAGTGAAATTAAAACTAATTTAGGTAAAATTAACAGTGTTAATGCTCAAATAAAACTAACTAATGAGAAAAAAAATTATTTATTGACAGTTGATTTAGACCAACTTAATACGGATGCCAAGTATTTAGAACAAGCTGTTTTAAAAGAGAAAAAATCTTATTTACTAGTTGGAGTAATTAGACAAATAGCGGATAGTTTTGGTTTCCAAATAAAAAGTTTTTCGGTATCTCCTGGAGAAATTAAAGGAGAAACACCAGCAACTGATAATAAATTAAAAGTTTCTGATAAAGAAGTAGCAGTTAAAATGCCAGTGAATGTAATTTTAGTGGGACCAAGTGACAAAAATTTAGAGTTAATAAAGGCTTTAGAAAATAGCTTACCAATATTATTTATTGACAAATTTAGTTCTAAAACAGCTAATTTTAGTTCAGAATTAGAATTAATGGTGTCTTCTTATTACATTCCAGATAAAGCTGATTATATTAGTGGTAATTTGACTTTAAACGATCTGAAATTGACAGATGAAGAATCAACCTTATTAAGTCAAATTAGTAAGTTTGGAATAATGGAAAATGGTGGAGTAATGGAAGACGATACAGAAACAGAATTCAAAAAATATGAGAGGGCTAATCCTTTTAGTCTTTAATCTTTTATTTTTAAAATAAAACGAGTTTGAGGGAAGGCGAGATTTAAAATGTTTCTGATTGATTTAATTATTTTTCCTTCTTTTCCGATGATTCTACCAGTAACTTCGGCTGGAGCAGAAATTTCGAAAATAGTAAGCTCCCCTTCTTGTTTTTCTTCAATAGAAACTTGGGTATCTTTAGGAACAATTGATTGGACAATAAAATCGAGAGTTTCTTTAATTTCTGCCATAATTATTGATCTTCTTTAACTTCTTCTTTTATTCCTTCGGTTTTTAGAGCAACTTCTTCTTTTATTTCTTCAGTTTTTTCTTCTTTAGTCTCTTGGGTTGGAATTTCAACAGATTCTTCTTTGTTTTCTCCTGTTTCTTCTGTTGAAGTTTCATCTTTTTTAACTTTTGCAACTTTAGTTTCTTTTTTATTTTTTATTTTATTAGGATATTTATCAGGATTTAAAAGTTTATCTACTCCATTAGTAACTTGGGCTCCATTTTTGATCCATTGAGCCATTTTTTCTTTATTTAATTCTAAAGTTTTGGTTTGAGGAGTATAGAAACCTAAATCATCAATAAATTTACCATTTGATTTGCTTCGGCATTCAGCAACGACAATACGGTAAGTGATTTGGTGTTTTTTACCTCGAGGTAAAAGTTTAATTTTAAGCATATGTTGGCTATTATACTAAATTACTGAGTATTTTGGTAGCACGGATTGAAGCATCTTCTTCGGCCCTTTGTTTAGAGTTACCAGAACCGGTAGCAATTTTTTCATCATCTAAAAAAACAGCTACTTGGAAATTTTTTTGATGATCTGGTCCAGTTTCAGAAATGGTTTTATAATGAGGAGTAATCCCCTTTTTAGCTTGAGCAATTTCTTGAAAAATACTTTTTGGATCTTTATAGATTTTTTTTGAAGAAAGTTTTTGAAGACTGTTGGAAAAAAGCTTATCTAAAACCATAAAAGTTTTTTTAGTGTCAGAATCAAGATAAATAGCACCGATAATAGCTTCTAGAGTGTCGGCTAGGATTGATTGGTTAGTACGGCCACCATGATTTTCTTCGCCATGAGATAACATAATAAACTTGCCTAAATCTAGCTCATTAGCAATTTCATGTAAATTAATAGTACAAACAATTAAAGAACGAAGATTGGTCATTTTACCTTCATTAAAGCTAGGGAAAAGTTTAAATAAAGTACCAGAAGCCCATAATTCTAAAACAGCATCGCCTAAAAATTCATAGCGTTCATTGGAAACAAGAGAACTACTTTTATGTTCGTTTAAATAAGATCGATGAATGAGAGCTTGAAAAAGTTTAGCTTCATCTTTGAATTGATAGTTAATTAATTTTTGGAGTTCTTTAAGTAATGGATTCATCTTTGTTTTTAAGAGCACTGCCAATAACACCATTAACAAAGGCGGAACTGGATTCAGTCCCGTATTCTTTGGCAATTTCAATAACTTCATCGATAACAACTTTTTCTGGATTTTTCTTTAAATAGAAGAGTTCCCAAAAAGCGTATCTTAAAACATTTAAGTCGACTTTATTAATTTTGTCCAGTGGCCATTTTGGGGCATTAACTTCAATGATTTTATCTATTTGAGGGATAATTTTTACAATTTCTTTAGTATCCTCAGTATGAGGGTTATTATTACCACAGCTCCAAGCAAAAAGGGCTTGGACATTAGCAATTCTTTTTAAATGACGTGGGTCAAATTTATTTTTCACTGTTTACAGTTAGGACATTGGAAACCAACCATTTTAGGTTGACCACAATTTTTACAAACTATGGGTTTAATTAATTTTGGACCAAGTTGGGTAGCACGTCGACGACCTTGTCGGCGGCTAGAAGGCCAGTGTTTAGGTAAAGCTGTCATGGGAGTATTGTAGCAGAAAATTAGGAAAAATGAAGATTAATTATTGATGATATTTTCGATTGGTAAGTTTTCAGAAGTAAGGACAGAAAAATCAAAACTTGGGGTATTAATTAAATCGATTAGGATTTTTTGACCAAGTTTAATTAATTCTAAATCAGAGAAGTTGGCAATTTTAAGAGAAGGGAAACCGTGTTGGATAATAGAGAAAGTTTCTCCTGGTCCCCTAGTTTTTAAATCATATTCAGCAATTTTTAAACCATCGTTATTTTTGGTTAAAAATTGAAGACGAGAAGTGGATTTATCATTATTACTTTCAGTAAAAAGATAACAATAACTTTGAAGATGTCCCCGACCGACTCGACCACGAATTTGATGAAGAGTAGCTAAGCCAAAACGGTCGCTTGATTGGATAATCATAATTGAAGCATTAGGAATATCGATTCCTACTTCAATAATAGGAGTAGTGACTAAAATGTTTATTTGATTCTTTTTAAATTTAGAAATAATGTCATCTCTATCTTTTTGTTTAATTTTGCCATGTATTAGGGCTAATTTTAATTTTGGAAAGATGGTTTTAGAAAGATATTCAAACTCTTTAATGGCTGATTTAACACTAGTCATAGTTTCTGATTCATCAATAAAAGGACAGACAATAAAGGCTTGGCATTTGGTTTTGATTATTTCTTTGTAAATCCAGTCATAACAATTGGAGATTTTATTATTTGGAACTAAAAAAGTTTTAATAGGAAGACGTTTTTTAGGAAGACTAGTAATGGTGGAAATATCAAGATTGCCAAGCATGGTTAAACTAATAGTCCTGGGAATTGGAGTGGCGGTCATGGTTAAACAATGTGGGGGGTGAAGAGATGAGGATAAAAAGGATCGTTGTTTAACTCCAAACTTGTGTTGTTCATCAATAATAATTAGTCCGACTTTATCTTCTAAAATATTTTTTTGAAAAATAGCGGCATGCGTAGCAATGATAATGACGTTTTTAGGTATTTTTTTGAGATCAATTTTTTTA
Organism: uncultured Gammaproteobacteria bacterium; assembly: GCA_964408055.1. Classification (GTDB taxonomy): domain Bacteria; phylum Patescibacteriota; class Microgenomatia; order UBA12405; family UBA12405; genus WARW01. The sequence goes on from CAYOXV010000001.1 coordinate 51,338, forward strand.
GAACCAGTTAATAGTAAAATGGGGACTTTAAAAGATTTTAAAGTTTTTTGAAAAGTATCAAAGTGTTGATTGGCTAAAATTTCTGTAGGGGCGATAAGAAGAGACAAAGAATTATTGAGATGAGTTAAAAAACAAGCAATGAGAGCGAGGATGGTTTTTCCAGAACCAACATCTCCTTGGATGAGACGATTAGTAACTTTTTTGGTGTTAGTAAGATCAGATATTATTTCCAATAGAACTTGTTTTTGTGAAGGAGTTAATTTGTAAGGGAGGTTACTGATTAACTTTTTAATCTTTTTATCAATTGAAGGACTTAGAATGAGTTTAATTTTAGGTGTTTTGGCTAACCAATCTTTTTTGGAAAGATAAGAGTGGATTTGGAGTTTTAAAATTTCTTCAATGGCTAATCGGTTACGAGCTTGAGTTAAAATGTCTAAATTTTGAGGAAGATGAATTTGAGAAAGAGATTCTTTTAAATCAAGTAATTGATAATTTTTAATAATGTTTTGAGGTAAAGTTTCAGTAATATTGGATAAAAAATTAGGTAGATGGGTTTGAATGGTTTTTCTAAACCAAGTGGAAGAGAGGCCAGAAGTTTGAGGGTAAACAGCAATGATTTTCCCAGTATGGTATTGACCATAAACTGGAGAAATAATAGTTTTTTTATTTTGGAAAAGAGAAACAGCCCCAGCAAAACTATATGTCTCCCCTATCTTGAAGTTTTTAGAAAGATAAGGTTGATTAAACCAAAGTAAATTTATTGATCCAGTAGCATCAGTGACAACAGCTTTTTGAAGATTTTTATGAGTACGAGTAAAAATATTTTGAAAACTAATTAATTTACCAGTAATGGTGGCATTTTCATCGGCTATGGTTTTATTTATGTCGGTAATATTGGAAAAATCGATATAACGGTAAGGAAAATGATAAAGCAGGTCAGAAGATTTGGTTATTTTAAGTTTAATTAATTTAGTAATGGTTTGAGGACCAATACCAGGGATTTGAGAAAGGCTGTCCATAAAAATATAATACCAAAAATTTATTTAGTTTTCGGGTTTAATTTGGGTAATATCAATGAATTGATTTTATAGGAATTGGTTGATATACTCCCCGAGTACTTTTTAAAAAAGAATATTTTGTGGGTTTAACATGCGGAGATTTTTAAGAAGTTGGGTTGTTAGTTAAGTGGCAAAATTCAATTAATATTATTGAATAAATAGCTAATGATCTAATAAATTAAAAAAGAGGGTTAGATTCCCAGTCTCCGCTCCATTTTTTTTAAAACAACAAAGCGTTGTTTTGATTTTGTGTGGCCGTATAGCTTAGTGGTAGAGCGCTTGCATCTCACGCGAGATACTTGAGTTCGATTCTCAATACGGTCGCCACCTCACAAAATACCCCTTTATTAAGCCAGGTACGTTACCTAAATTTATTTTAATTAATAAATTTAAACAACGTATCCTGGCTCTTTTTTTTTATGTACTTTGATTGTGCTATCATTTATCCATGAGTATTAAACGTAAAACAGTTACAAAAGTAATCCTAATAGTGACATTAGTAGCTTTACTACTATCAGGAATGGTGCCTTTTTTAATGGTTTTGATAAATGGATAAATGTTACCTAGAAGTTTTGTTAGAAAATGGAATTATTTTAAATCAAAAATGAGAGGTAAATTAGATTTAAAAACAAAAATAAAAGATAAAAAGTTTTGGCTTAAATTTTTTAAGGTTTTATTGATCGTATTTGCGATTGGTTTTGTCTTTTTATTGATTTTGTTTGCTTGGTATTCAAAAGATCTACCTTCTCCTACTAAGGTTGTTAGGAGAGATGGTTTTTCAAGTAAAGTTTATGACCGAAATGGAAAATCTTTATATGATATTTATGATGATGCTAAACGAGAACCGGTGACTTTTGATAAGATTCCAGAATATTTAAAACAAGCAACAGTAGCGGTTGAAGATAAAAGTTTTTATAGCCACAATGGTTTTGATCTTTTAACTCCTTTTAGAATTATTAAAAATGTTTTTTATTTTGGGAAAGTAACTGGTGGATCGACTTTGACTCAACAATTAACAAGAAATGTTTTATTAACAACTGAAAGATCATTAACTAGAAAAATTAAAGAATTAATTTTATCAATCCAAATTGATGCTAAGTATAGTAAAGATGATATTTTATTGATGTATTTAAACGAAGCTCCTTATGGTGGATTGGCTTGGGGAGTAGAAACAGCTTCTCAACAATATTTTGGTAAATCAGTTGATCAATTAAATTTAGCAGAATGTGCTATTTTGGCTGGATTCCCTCAATTACCAAGTGTTTATTCTCCTTTTTCAAGTACCCCAAAAGCTTATATTGCAAGAACGCAACATGTACTTAATAGAATGATTGATGATGGTTATATTACTAAGGATTTGGCTACTGAAACGATGAAACAGGTGGAAAATTATCAATTCCAAGGTAAGAATTCGACTATGGCTGCACCACATTTTGTTTTTTGGATAAAAGAACAATTGGCAGAGAAATATGGAGAGGCAGTAGTAGAAAGTGGTGGTTTAAAAATTACTACAACATTAGATTTAGACCTTCAAGATAAAGCTCAAGCTATTGTGACCGAAGAGATTGATAAGGCTGAATCTATGGGAATAAGTAACGGAGCAGTAATAACAATAGATCCAACTAATGGCCAGGTGTTAGCAATGGTAGGGTCACGAGATTATTTCTCAGAAAAAACTGATGGTAATTTTAATGTAGTGACTCAGGCATTAAGACAACCAGGATCAGCTATTAAGCCAGTGACTTATTTAACGGCAATTAAAAAAGGTTGGACAGCTGCTAGTTTGATTATGGATACTCCAGTGACATTGCCAGTGACAGGGCAAAAAGATTATAGCCCTAAAAATTATAGTGGTAATTTTAATGGTCCAATGAGTTTAAGAACGGCTTTGGGAAATTCAATTAATACTACAGCAGTAAAGATATTAGCCAATGTAGGGGTTAAAGATATGTTACAACAGGCTTTCGATATGGGTTTAACCACTCTAGAACCAACAAAAGAAAATTTATCAAAATTTGGGTTTGCAGTAACTTTAGGAGGAGCTGAAGTTAAAATGATTGATTTAGCTGGAGCTTATTGTGCTTTTGCTAATGGTGGTCAAAAGGTAAGCCCAGTGGGAATACTAAAAGTAGAAGATAGTAGTGGTCGAGTTTTGGAAGAATATAAAGAAACCAAGGGTAAACAAGTAATGACACCTCAAGAGGCATTTATTATTTCTAATATCTTGTCAGATAATAGCGCTCGTGAATTAACTTTTGGGGCAGTTAATGGTTTACAAGTTTCTGGTTATCAAGTGGCAGTAAAAACTGGTACAACTAATGATAAAAAAGATAACTGGGCAATTGGTTGGACTCCAAATTTATTAACAACAGTTTGGGTGGGTAATAATGATAGTACTCCTATGGGGAAGGTAGCTTCTGGTGTAAGTGGCGCAACTCCAATATGGAAAAGAATTATGGTTTATGAATTACCTAAGAGAACAAAGGAAGATTTTCCAATTCCAGAAAAAATAATTTCTTTAACAGTGGATAAAATTTCGGGATATCCGGCTCACGATGGTTTTGAATCAAAAACAGAATATTTTATTGATGGGACTCAACCAAATGGTTCTGATCCAATCCATGTTAAATTGAAGGTTTGTAAGGGGCAAGAAGGGTTAGCTACTCCTGATGATGTTGCTAGAGGTGAATATGACGAAAAAGAATATTTTATTTTTAAAGAGGATGATCCAGTGTCAACTGATGGAAGAAATAGGTGGCAAGAAGGGATTGATAGTTGGTTGAGTGGTCAAGGGGACACAGATAAGTACAATCCATCAACTGATTATTGTCATAGTGGTGGAATGGTGAATGTTGGAATTGATAGTCCAGCTCATGAAACAACTGTAGGAAGTACTTTTGATGTAAAAATTAATACTAATTCAGTTAAAAAAATTGTGGAAGTAAAACTTTGGGTAGATGGAGTGGAAAAAAAGGTTTGGAATGAGAGACCTTTTGAAATGAGCATGAGTTTATCTGATGGTCCACACACACTTAAAGTAAAAGCGACTGATCGGGATGGAGATAGCCAAGAGAGAGAATCTAAGATTGGAGTCAATACAGCTTGGAATGCTAGTCCTACCCCAATTGTAACGGTAACTTCAACTGTGACACCAAGTCCAACTTTGGGCTTATAAATATTACCTAAAAACAGGGTATATTTTATTTTTAGTGCCAGTTAGCAGTCTATTGTTAATACTGCTAAGTATATCAAAGAGGTAAAAACTTATTATATATAGTACAAACTATTTCAAATCGAAGGCTTGGAGGTGAGTTTCTTTAGCGGTTTTATCATCAGTATTGAAATAAGAAACACGGAAAGTATAACGATATTTATTATTTTTGGAATCATGATAAACATCAGTAATAATCATTTCCCAAAGAATCTCTGGTCCAATGATTTGAGAATATTTTTTAATTAAGTTAATAGGATCTTCTTGATGGTCTAGAGTAATATTGGCATCAAGGATGATAATTTGAGAAGTTAATTCGTAAGCTGGTTGATTTAAAACTTTTGGAGTGTAATTTTTTATTTTAGGAAGATTGTCGATTATAATTTCAGTAAAATTTTGATCAATAATATCGGCTTTTAAATTTAACTTATCTAAATCTTGTTTTAATTTATTAGAATCATCGCAAAAAATGGCTAAAGCATTTTTTTCAATATAATCATCTCCTTTTTGGAAAAAGATTTTACCAATTTCAAAAAATTGAGTGGCATTTAATTTAAAACGAGAATATTGGTCTAATTGTTGTTTAAGTGAGGGGATCAAACTTTGACGAAGATAGATAACTTCAGTGTTAATACTGTTTTGAGTAGTTATAACAGTTTTAGGATCTGTGGCGGTACTAACTAGAGGCCAAGTAAGGACCTCGTCATAGCCTAAATTAATAAGTTGATCTTTAAGTTGATCAATTAAATAAATTTCTACTGGAGTAATATCACCAACTTCTTTAAAACTAATTGGTTGATCGATGGGTATTTTTTGATAACCCCAAAAACGAACAACTTCTTCAACAAGGTCAGCTTCGATGGTGATGTCTTTTCTAATTGATGGTGGAGTGATGATATTATCTTTGATTAAACACTTGAGACGGGTAAAAACATCAATAGAAAAACTAGTTGGAATTTCAATTCCAGAAACAAGAGATGGTTTTTGGAAATCAAATTCAATTTGGGGTGAATTTAATTTCATTGGATAATGGTCAAAAACTTGAGAAGTAATTTGACCACCACAGTTGTCTAAAATTAAATTAGTTAAATGATTAAAGGCAATGGGGATTAATTCTGGATCAAGATCTTTTTCAAGTCGAACACTGGCTTCGGTAACAGATTTTAATTGCTGACTATTTTTACGGACAGTGGTGCGATCATAAATAGCTAGCTCAATAATAGTTTCGGTCGTATTTAAATCAATAGCACAGGCTTCCCCACCCCAAAAACTAAGACTGAGGGCTTTATCTGGATTATTAATCATTAAAATATTTTTATCTATATTTAATTTTGAGCCATCAAGACTAATAAATTCTTTAAATTTAGAATTCATTTCCCAAATTAAATTATCGCCTGATTTGGTGGTATCAAAAGCATGATTGGGAATGCCGTATAAAAACATGATGTAATTAGTTAAATCAACTAAAGTATTAATAGAATTAACGTTATGACATTTTAAGAATGTTTGAAGCCATTGAGGAGAAGTGGTGTTTTTTAAATCAGAAATTTTGACCGACATGACTCGCTTAACGTTGTCGGTGGTAACTTGGATAGAAAGAACTTCTTTGCTGTTAATAGAAATATCTTTCACTAAATTTTGAAGAGGGAGATTATAAAAGACGGAAAGATCTTGGGCGATACCATAATAGCCAAGACAATCTCCCCTATTTACCTTAATATCTAAATCAAAAACAGTTTCATTATCAATAATTTCAAAGAAATTAATGAAATGACCGATCATGGTAATATCATCACGAAGTTGTTGTGGTTCTACTTTTAAATCGGGTAAGAATTTTTGAAGATGAGATAGTATTAATTTCATTTTTATAATTCGTTTGGTTTATAAGCGAGATTGCCTCCCATAAGAGTACGGATATCTTTAATATTTTTTTGAGCCATAGTCCAGCGATCAAGTCCCATACCAAAGGCAAATCCAGACCAAATTTTTGAATCAATTCCAGCAGCTTCTAAAACTTTAGGGTGAATCATGCCTGATCCCCCCATTTCAATCCAACCGGCATATTTACATAATGGACAACCTTTTCCATGACAATTGAAGCATTGCATATCAGGACCCACACCTGGTTCGACTTCAGGATAATATTTACAACGATAACGAACAACAACTTCTGGTCCATAAAGAGTTTTAAACATGAGGTCCATGGTGCCAATAAGATCTTTCATGGTAATATTTTTATCAACAACAACAGCTTGGTATTGATGAAAAACAAAATGATTAGACCGATTAACTTTTTCATTTCTAAAAGTTGATCCAGGAAAAGCAGCTCGAAGAGGAAGGTCTTTATTTTTTTGAGCTAGAAGATAAGCCTCAATGGCTGATGTTTGAGTACGAAGAAGATATTCTGGTTCTTTAATATAAATACTATCTTGCATATCGCGGGCTGGATGATTAGTAGGAACATTAAGACGAGTGAAATTAAACTCATCGGTAACAATTTCAGGACTATTGTAGACGGAGAAACCGAGTTTTTTAAAAACTTCATTTAATTGTCTTTCAGTTTGGGTTACAGGGTGGAGATGGCCGATTTTGGGTAAAGTAAAAATAGAGTTTGTATTTTTTTCAGAGGTTATTTTACTAGTTTTGGTAACAGATTTATTATTTAAAGCTTGTTCCAATTCAGTTTTGAGTTGATTTAAATCAGCTCCATATTGTTTTTTGTTTTCTGGAGCAATATCTTTAATTTTAGAAAATAGATCGTTAATTAAGCCATTACGACCAAAAATTTCTATACGAAATTTTTCTAATTCAGAATCAGTGACAACTAAATTGATTTTAGTTAAATAATTAGTTTTTATTTGATCTAAGTTTTGATCCATAGATGGTTTTATTTTAACAAAAAACCCCGCATTTGCGGGGTTTAGGTTGAATGACTAAAAAATTATTTAGTCGATTCAACCACAGCTTTAAAGGCATCTGGATTATTGACGGCAAAGTCGGCGAGAATTTTACGATCAATAATGATATTTCGATTTTTTAACATTTTGATAAAAGCTGAATAGCGAATATCAAAAGGTTTTAAAGCGGCGTTAATACGAACAATCCATAATTGTCGTAAATCACGTCTTTTAATGCGTCGACCAACAAAGGCATATTGACCAGCGTGCATAACAGCCTCATGGGCGACTTTATAACGTTTATGACGAGTCATCCAAAAACCCTTAGCGGCTTTTAGAACTTTTTTATGATGGCTTCGTCTGACTGTACCAGTTTTAACTCTCATATTTTATAATTTACCTAATAATTTTTTAATTTTGATTGATAAAGCGTTACTAACTGATTGTTTACCTTTAAGACGACGAAGTTGTTTTTTACTTTTCTTACGACGTAAATGTCGATTGAAAGATGACATGCGCAAAACTTTGCCAGTTTTAGTAACTTCAAATCGATTAGAAACCGATTTTTTAATTTTTAGTTTTTTACTTTGTTTCTTCATTTTTTGTAATAACCTTCTTTTTTAAAGGAGTAAAAGTGATCATTAATCTTTTACCAATAAGTCGGGCATCCCCTTCTGGAGTAGCAAAATCTAAAAGATCAGTTTTAAACTTCTCAACTAGATTAGTGCCAAACTCTTGATGAGCTACCTGGCGACCTTGGAATTTTATACTTAATTTGACTTTATTTCCAGTAGTAAAAAATTTTTTAGCTTTATCAACTCTCATTTCATAGTCACTTTGGCCTATAAATGGGCTCATTTGAATTTCTTTTAGTTCTCCTCCCTTCATTCCTTTTTTCTCTGATTGGAGTTTTTTAGCTTCTTGATATTTAAATTTAGAAAAACTAATTAGTTTAATAACTGGAGGGACAGCTTTGCCATTAATTTCAATAAGATCAAGACCGGTTTCAAGGGATTGACGACGAGCTTCATTAATATCAATAACTCCAATTTGTTTACCTTTATCGTCTAAAAGACGAACAGTAGGCGCATTAATATATTGGTTTATTTTGTAAAACTTATGACTTTGATTTTTGTTTCTAAAACTACTCAAGTGAAAAATTAACTTGTAATTATTTGCCTATTTTATCAGATTTAAGTCTTTTTTAGAAACTTGATCTTTGATTTTTTCTAAAAAATTATCAAAAGGCATAGATCCTAGATCTTGACCATCTCGTTGACGGATAGAAATAGTTTTGTTTTCAACTTCACGACCGCCGATTATTACCATATAAGGTATTTTCTCAGCAGTGGCATTTCTAATCTTGTTTTGCATAGTCTCTGATTTGTCATCTAATTCAACTCGGATATCATTCTCTTTTAGAGTTTGTTCTATTTTTTGAGCGTATTCTAATTGTCCATCAGTGATAGGGATAATTTTGACTTGAACTGGAGAAACCCAAACTGGGAAAGCACCGGCAAATTGTTCAATTAAGATTGCCATAAATCTCTCAAGAGACCCATAAATGACTCGGTGGATAACAACTGGAATTTTTTCTTGTCCGTCTTTGTCTGTATATTTTAATTCAAATTTACGAGGAAGTTGAAAATCAAGTTGAATGGTGCCAGTTTGCCATTGTCGACCAAGGCAGTCATCCATAAGAATATCTAATTTAGGTCCATAAAAAGCACCTTCACCTTCACCGATAAAATAATCAATATGGTTGTCAATCAAGATTTTTTCTAAATCTTTTTCAGCACGATCCCAGGTTTTAACATCACCCATAAAATCGTCTGGTCTAGTCCCTAATCTGATTTTGAATTCAATTCCAAAAATGGAATAAAAAAGTTTGGCAATTTCTATAATCCTTTTATATTCTTCTCCAATTTGATCCTCAGTAACAAAAATATGAGCATCATCTTGAGAAAACTTTTGGACACGAAGTAAACCATTTAATTCTCCAGATTTTTCATGACGGTGAAGAGCATCGCAATCAGATAGACGAAGTGGAAGCTCTCGATAGCTATGAAGACTTTGTTTAAAAATAGTCATAGCGTTAGGACAATTCATTGGTTTGAGACAATAAATTTCATTTTCTCCCATGTCACAAATAAACATATTTTCTCGGTAATGGTCCCAATGACCAGAAGTTTCATAAAGTTGTTTTTTATTTAATTGAGGAGTGATAGTTTCTTGATACCCTCTTTTTTGGTGTTCAGATCTCCAAAATTTAAGAAGTTCATTAATAATAATAGTACCTTTTGGTAACCAATAAGGCATACCTGGAGCGGTTTCGTCTAAAAAGAAAAGTCCTAGTTGTGGTCCTAATTTACGATGATCACGTTTTTTAGCTTCTTCTATATTATTGAGATGTTTTTCTAAA
>CAYOXV010000001.1:61025-63084 GCA_964408055.1 uncultured Gammaproteobacteria bacterium
TTTACGATGATCACGTTTTTTAGCTTCTTCTATATTATTGAGATGTTTTTCTAAATCTTCTTTACTTTCAAAAGCAGTACCATAGATACGAGTTAACATTTTGTTTTTTCCATCACCATGCCAGTAAGCACCAGCAATAGAAAGAAGTTTGAAAGCTTTGATTTGTTTGGTGTAACGAACATGAGGACCAGCACAAAGATCAATGAATTCATCACCGGTCTTATAAATAGTAATGACTTCTCCCCTATCTTTAATAGAATTAAGCCATTCCATTTTATAAGGATTATCTTTGAATAGTTTTTTGGCTTCGTCTAGACTAATTTCTTCCCTTACTATGGGTAAATTTTCTTTTACTATTTTGGCCATTTCAGATTCAATGGCAGAAAAATCAGTATCACTAATTTTAAAATCACCGATGGTTTCAAAGTCAAAGTAAAAGCCATCATCAGTAGCTGGTCCCATAGCCATAATAAATTTGTTTGGATAGAGACGTTGCATGGCTTGGGTAAGAACATGCTCGGCTGAATGACGGATTTGGTTTAGATTATCTTCTATTTTTTTTGAAGGCATAAAGTTTTTATTTTTGCGATAAAATTATGTCATATTATAACCTAAATTAAGAAGTGATGTTAAAAAAGTATTTAAAAAAAAATAAAAGTTGGTTGATTTTAGTTTTGATATTAGCTTTAGGATTAGTAGTAAGATTGAAGGATTTTAATATTCTTCCTATTGATGCTCATCCAATGAGACAAACAGATACTGAATGTGTGGCTTATTTTATTGCTACTGGTAAAGCTAATTTTTTAAATCCAAAAGCATGTTTGATGAGACCAGTATCAAACAGTGAGGGATATTTTTTCTTAGAAATGCCATTTTATGAACTAGTGATTGCGGGGAGTTATAAAATATTTGGATTCCAACCTTTTGCAGCCAGACTGGTTAATTTAGTTTTATATTTATTGGGAGGGATGGCTTTATTTGGATTTATGAAAGGATGGTGGAATAAAAGAATGGCTTTGTTTAGTGTTCTTATTTTTAGTTTTATTCCAGGAAGTATCTTTTTTGTGGGACATGCAATCCACCCTGATGCAATGGCAGTTAGTTTTATTTTAGTTTCTTTATTTTTTGGATGGAAATATAGAGAAAAAGGAAAATTATTTGATTTAATATTGGCAGGATTATTTTTGGGGATAAGTGTCGCCAGTCGACCATTTGGATTGATTTGCTTACCAATGCTGGGCTATTTTTTGTACTTACGTAAAAGTAAGATTAAGGATTATTTAATCATTTTATTTTTATCAATAGGCTTTTATGGATTTTGGTGGTGGAGAACAAGAAATTTGGGAATTGATATGGGTTGGGAAAATTGGGTATTAGTAGGAAGAGAGAAGTTGTTTCATTTAGCGACTTTAAAAAATTTGATTTGGAAAAATGTAATTGGGGAAACTATGGGAAAGGTGGTTAGTGTTTTAGCTGGATTAGGGTTAATAGTTGGATTAACTAAAATTAGGAAGAATAAAGATATTGTTCCGTTGATTTTGTGGATTGGTGGAGTGGTTGTTTATTGGTTGATAGTTCCTAATGGGAATGTAACTCATCAATATTATGCTGATGTTTATATCCCTTTATCCGTTATTTTGGCAGCAATTGGATTGGATTGGATTTGGAGTAAAAGTAAAATTTTAGCAATATTGATTTTACCGATTTTAATTTATAACGGGATTAGAACTAGTAATTATCATTTTGGGGATCATGTTGGAGGAGATATTGAGATTAAAATAGCCCAAGACATAGAAAAAGCAATTCCAAAGGATAAAAAAATAATTTATTTAGCTAATAATGATTCTATCCCTTTGTCATTGTCACATCGACAAGGATGGATGTTAGGTGAATGGCCAACAGATATAGCAGTTCATATTTGGGCTTTTATGGAAATGAGGAATTATGGGTTTGATTTTATTGTGGAACCAAAAGGTAAAATGGATGTTAATACTGAAGAATGGGATATTATTAAATTGAATTATCCTTTTGTAGAGGAATTGGAAACAATTAGGGTATA
>CAYOXV010000002.1:0-26739 GCA_964408055.1 uncultured Gammaproteobacteria bacterium
CATGGCAGAAAAAAATCAAACCGACCTTGTTAATAAAGTTGTTAGTCTCTGTAAAAGAAGAGGAATAATTTTTCAAAATTCAGAAATTTACGGTGGAGTCCAAGGATTTTATGATTATGGCCCAGTCGGATCATTAATGAAAATGAATTGGAAAAATCTTTGGTGGCAAGAAAACGTCATTAAACGTCGTGATGTAGTTGGTATTGATGGTTCCATTATTACTCATCCTCGTGTTTGGGAAGCTTCTGGTCATGTCAAGAATTTTGCCGATATTATGGTTGAATGTAAAAAATGTCATAAACGCTTTCGACCTGATTTATTAGATGATTCATCTAAATGTCCTGAATGTGGTGGCCAATTTACTGAAGGTCGAAAATATAATATTTTATTTGAAACCGAAATTGGAGTTATCGAAGGTGAAAAACAACATGCCTATTTAAGAGGGGAAGCCTGTCAAACTATTTATTTAGATTTTAAAAACATTGTTGATTCTACTCGTATTCAAATTCCTTTTGGTATTGCTCAAATTGGAAAAGCTTTTAGAAATGAAATTACTCCTAAAAACTTTTTATATCGTACTCGTGAATTTGAACAATGGGATATCCAATATTTTGTTAATCCCAAAGATATGGATAAATGGTATGAATATTGGAAAGAAATTCGAATGACTTGGTATCAAAAAATGTTTAATAATCCTAAAAATTTAAGATTTAGACAACACGAAAAAGACGAATTGGCTTTCTATGCCAAAAAGGCTTTTGATATTGAATACCATGCCCCTTGGGGTTGGGCTGAAATGGAAGGAATTCATTGGCGAAGTGATTATGATTTAACTCAACATGCTAAATTCAGTGGTCAAGATTTAAATTATATTGACCCTGTCACTCATGAAAAATATCTTCCTCATATTACTGAAACTTCTGGAGGAGTCGATCGTAGTTTCTTTTTTATCCTTCTTGATGCTTTTTCTGAAGAAAAAACTACTTCCGGGGATATTCGTACCGTTCTTAAAGTTAACCCTCAAATTTCTGCCTATAAAATGGCAATTTTCCCACTTGCCGCTAATAAGCCAGAATTAATCAATAAAGCGGAAAACCTTTATCAAAAACTCAGTTTGAAATATTCTATTGATTGGGATGATAGTAGTAATATTGGTAAAAAATATCGTCGTCAAGATGAAATTGGCACTCCATGGTGTGTTGTTGTTGATTATCAAACCTTAGAAAATGATACTGTCTCTATTCGAGACCGAGATACTATGGAACAAATTCGTCTTGATATTAATGAAATTGACACTTGGTTAGAAAAGAAGTTAAATAATAACTATGAAAAATAAAAAAGTTCTTTTACCAATAATTGGGATAGCTATTTTGCTAGTTATAACAATTGTAATGATTATTATTGGCAAAAATAAAAATAAAACCAGTCCAACCATCCCTAATTCTTCTACTAATACTAATGAAGAATTAATCCTTAGTGATAGTGAAAAACCATATATTAGTCTCACTCCACAAGCTGATGGTCATCGCCTTGATCTTAAAATTACCAATATCCCTTCCTCTATTAGTGATATTGAATATGATCTTATTTATACCGCCCAAGATGAAGATTTAGAAATTGAAAAAGGAGTTGGTGGTACTATTGAAATTGAAGCCACTTCTGTTGAAAGAGAACTTCTATTAGGAACTGAAAGTTGTACTAATGGTTGTAAATATAAATATGATGAAGGTATCACTGGTGGTACTTTAACTCTAAATTTTATTACCAACGATGGTAAATCTGCCTTATACGAAGCTCCCTTTGTCTTCAAAACTTCTGCTGATATTAAAAAAGATGGGGGACTTAGTTTAATTACTGAAAATTTTGAAATTGAAGCCTCTGTTACTTCAAAAAGTGATTACTTTGTTTTAATTAAAAACTTTCCAGCAGTTTATTCTGTCTTTTCCAATGGCAAAGGCTTAGGTAAAGTTTCTTCTATAAGTCCAACAAGTATAACCAAAGAAGATCTTACTTCAGTAACAGGTGATTATCTTATTGAGTAATGAATTACCATCAACCGGTTTTAGTCAAAGAGACTCTAGATATTCTTGATATAAAACCAGGAAATATCTATGTTGATGCTACTTTAGGTAATGGTGGGCATACCTTAGAAATACTCAAACTCGGAGGAACTGTTTATGGAATTGAACAAGATCCAACTAATTTAGATATTGCCACTAAACGAATTAAAAAAGCTAATTTGGCCTCAAATTTTACTCCAATTCATGCAAATTTTAACCAACTCGAAACTATTATTAGTAATACTATTAAGCAAAAAATTGATGGTTTATTAGTTGACTTAGGTCTAAGTAAAAATCAACAAATGTCCCAAGATAGGGGATTTTCTTTTAATGATTCGACTTCACTTGATATGCGCCTTGATCCAAATTCCAACAACCCTACCGCTAAAGATATAATTAATATTGGTTCTTTTGATGAACTTTATGAAATTTTTTCCAAAAATTGTCAAGAAATTTATAGCAAACCTCTTATTTTAAAAATTATTACTGAAAGACAAAAAAAATCGATTACTGATGGGAAAAGATTGGCTGATATTATTAGAAGCTATTATTCTGAAAATAAAATAAGAACCAAGGTTGATCCTAGTACTAAAATATTTTTAGGTCTTAAAATCGCTGTTAACCAAGAATTTAGTAATCTAAAAAAAATTCTAGCTCAAAGTTTAACTTCTATAAAACCAAATGGAACTGCTTGTTTTATTAGTTTTCATTCAGGAGAAGATCGGATTATTAAACAATTTATAAAATCAAACATTATCCAAAAGAATATTTATTCAAACTCAAAACCCATTACTCCTTCCTTTTCTGAAGTAAAAACCAACCCATTATCTCGTTCAGCCATCCTTAGATCATATAAAATCGTATAAAATAGTTTAATGCCAAAAATATTTAGTTACTTTCTTCTTTCCATTGTCTTATTCCAAATTATTTTTTCTTTCTTTTATTCCAGTGAAATTATTACCCAAAACAACACTCTTTATCAAAATCAACAAGACTATCAAAAATTAAAAATTGAAAATCAAAATTTAGAAAAAACTTTTTCCGATTTAAGTTCTATCCATCGCTTAGTTGAAAACAATCAAAACACCAATCTTCTTTTTATTAATCAAAAAATTAATTTAAAATGAATCAAACTAGAATTAAAACAGTTTCTTTTGTCTTAACTCTCTGTTTTATTTTAATTCTTAGTCGTTTCTTTTATATCCAAGTTATTAAAGGGCCAGAATTAAGAGAAAAAGCTCTCACCCAAACCTACAAATTAGAAAAAACAATTCCTAGTCGAGGTAAAATTATTTCTTCAGACAATTTTCCCTTAGTTCTAAATTTAACTAGTTATCAACTTTCCATTTATAAACCTAATCTTAAAGAAGATTTAACTAAAATTTTTGAAAAAATCAATCAGGTTTATCCTAAATTTAATGAAGAAAATACTAACACGATTGAAAGCTTTAAAAATAACTCTAATCAAAAATGGATTACCTTTACCAGTTTATTTAATGAAGAAGAAAAAAAACAATTAGAACTAGCTGGTCTTATTTTTCAAAAAATTGAAAAAAGATATTATCCAGAACAATCCCTTGCCCAACCAATTTTAGGCTTAGTTGCTAAAAATCAACAAGGTTACGACATCGGCTACGGGGGCTTAGAAGGTTATTATCAAAAACAGTTAAAAGGTAAGACCGGATTCACTTGGTCACCTCAAGACGCCACTGGTAAAGCCATTCTCACTAAAAAAAGTTGGAATTCTATCGCAGTTGATGGTCAAGACCTTTTCACCACTCTTAATCGAAGTATTCAATATCAAGTCGAAACCGAACTTAAAAATGGAGTCGAAAAATTTAACGCTGATTCTGGTTCAATTACTATTATGGACAGTAAAACTGGTGGAATTTTGGCCATGGCTACTTTTACTGCCACCAGTTCAGCTACTCCTAGTGCCACCAAAATAAACTCTATTTCCGATCTTTTTGAACCAGGATCAATTTTTAAACCATTAATTATCACTATGGCCCTAGATAGTAAATCAATTGATACTGATTATATTTGTGATCAATGCGATAAACCCCTAACTATCGGTGAATATACTATTACTAATCATGACAATACCACTCACCCAAACTCCTCTTTAAAAGATATTATTAAAAATTCAGATAATATCGGTATGAGCCATATTATGTTTAAACTCGGGCTAGATAAATTTTTAGATTATTTCCAAAAAATTGGCTTAAACCAAAAAACAGGCATTGATCTTCAAGGAGAATCTAGGCCGACAGCTAAAACTAATTGGCCAGATATTGATCTAGCCACTGCCTCATTTGGACAGGGGATTGTTGTTTCTCAAGTAACCATGCTTCAAGCTTTTAATACTATTGCCAATAATGGTATTTTAGTTAAACCACATCTTTTAACAGACAAATCTATTACTTCTAAGAAAATATTTGACACCAATTCAACTAATCAAATGAAAACAATTTTAAAATATGGAGTTGAAAATGGAGTTATTGCTAATATGAAACCAAAAAATCTTGAAGTTTGTGCTAAAAGCGGTACTGCCCAAATTGCCATCAAAGGTGGTTATACTGATTCATCAACTATTGCCTCTTATATTGGGTTTTCTCCCTGTGATAACCCTAAATTTACTATGATTGTCACCATCAATAACCCCAAAAGTTCCCCTTGGGGTTCAAGTACAGCTGCCCCTATTTGGTTTGATTTAGCTTCAAAGATTAACTATTTGTTATAATAAACCAATTAAAATGACATCAAAATCGATCAAGAGTTTTAGTCAAAAAATAAAAAATACCTTTTGGCATCTACCCAAAAACTTTTTTATAAATTTAAAGTATGGATTTCCTTCAAAAAAATTAATCCTTGTTGGAATTACTGGAACTGATGGAAAAACCACTACCTGCCATCTTGTCCACCGGATTTTAACTAATGCCGGATTTAAAGTTGGTCTCATTTCTACTAATGGTGCCATTATTGGTGATACTAGTCACCAAACTCAACTTCACATGACTTCTCCTGACCCAAAAATCATCCAAGATTTACTTCAAAAAATGATTAAAGAAAAAGTCACTCATGTTGTTTTAGAAGTTACTGCCCATAGTCTTGATCAATCACGCTTTCTTTTATCTTCTTTTAATATTGCTGCTATTACCAACACCTCACCAGAACACCTTGACTATTTTAAAAATATTAAAGATTACATTAAAACTAAATCAAAACTTTTTAAACAATCAAAAATTTCTATTTTAAATCGAGACGATCAATCCTATGACATTATTAGACCAACTCTTAAAAAAAAGCCTATTACTTTTAGTATCAACAACCCATCTAATTACCAAGCTAAAAATATTAAATTTACTAACAAAAAAATTCAATTTGATGTTAATAATCTATCCATCACTACTGATAGCCCTTACCACTACCAAATCTACAATATTTTAACCGCTCTTTCTGTCTGTGATCAATTATCTATTGATCCTAAAATATTAATCGATACTGTTAAAAATTTCCCCAAAATTAAAGGTCGTCGTGAAGAAGTTGAGAATAATTTAAAATTTAAAACTATTGTTGATTTTGCTCATACTCCTGCCGCTTTAGAGAATACTCTCTCTTCTCTCAAAAAAACCACCTCTGGTAATCTTATTACTATTTTTGGAGCTACTGGTGGGCGAGATCAAAGCAAAAGACCTCTTATGGGAAAGGTTGTTTCAGAAATTTCTAATATTGCCATTATTACTGCTGATGATACCCGTTATGAAAAAATAGAAGATATTAATAACCAAATAATTGCCGGTATCACTAATAAAAATGCCAAACTTATAGATCATCAAAATTTAAATCAACGACAAATAAACCAAATCATTAAAGAAACTAATAAAAATTTTATTTATTTTAATGTTCCTAATCGTCAAGATGCCTTTAATTTAGCTATTAGATTAGCTCAACCTAATGACACTGTTGTTGCCTGTGGTAAAGGTCATGAAAATACCATTCTTCATGGCAAAACTGAATACCCATGGTCAGAAACAGAAGCTTTTAGAACTGCTTTTAATCTTAAAAATCAATGACCCAATTTAATTTAAACACCACTGATTCAATTGAAGTTAATTACCAAAATGGGTTACTTCCTCAAAGGAATCAAAAAGATCTTTGGTATCAAGAATCTAGTAGTCGCTCCAATTTAAATAATTTTAATTTAACTTCTGAAAATCGTCGTATTTTAAGAAAAACCGAAAACTTTTCTTTTGAAAAAATTAATCTAAAAGATTTCAAGTATGATTTATCTATTCAAAAAAAGATTTTTAATTGGATCAAAGAAATAGGTTGGGATTTTCCAATAAGTTCCATAAAAACAATTTTTACCAATCATATTTTTAATTATCTTTATATTTGGAAAGATGAGAAAAACCAAGAAGTTGCTTACTCTATTTGCTATTTTTCAGACACCATTAGCCATATTGCCTATGTTTTTTATGATCCTAAATACAACCATAGTAATTTACCAATAAGATTAGTCATTCAAACTATTATTGATAGTCATCAAGCCAAGCTTAACTATTGTTACCTTGGTCGGTTTTCCCCCAATACCGGCTTTTACAAACGTAATATGCCAGGATTTGAATATTTCGAAAACCATCAATGGCTTACCCTATAAAAATTTATGCATATTCATCTAGTTGGTATCGCTGGGACTATGACAGCTCCTTTAGCTGTTAACCTTAAAAAAAAAGGTAATTATATTACTGGATCAGACCAAGAAAAAATCTATCCACCAGTCAGTACTATTTTAAAAAAGTCAGATATCCCTATAAATTCAACTGAAATCAGTTCTGATATTGAACTAGCCATAATTGGTTCTTCATATTTATCTTTCAAAAAAACTAAAGAAGAATTTAATCAAATAAAAAAACTTAATATTCCCTATATTTCTGCCACTAACTATATTGCTCAAAATTTAGCTCAAGAAAACTCTATTTTAATAGCCGGTAGTTTTGGTAAAACTACTATTTCTGGTCTTTTATCATGGATTTTTATCAAAGCTAAACAAAATCCTAACTATATGTTTGCTGGTTACCCTAAAAATAAATTTGATTCAATCAATTTATCACCTTCAAATTGGTCAATTATTGAAGCCGATGAATCTATAAATGGTCTTGATAAAAAAGCTAAATTTCTATATTACCCTGTCAAACATTTATTATTAACTAGTGCCGATTGGGAACATAAAGATTCCTATCCCACTAAAATCAAGAATTTTAATGCCTTCAAACAATTAGTTATTAATATTCCTTCTGATGGCACTCTATTAATCAATTCTCAAGGTCACCAAACTAAAGAACTTAGTTTATATGCCAACTCTAAAATAATTACCTACAATTCACCTGATTCTGATTATTATCTTGAAAAAATAAAAATCACCAAACAATTAACTAATTTAATTATTCATACCCCCAGAGGACTAATTAAAGTCCAAACTCAATTAATTGGTCAATTTAATTTTGAAAATATATTAGCCGCTGTAGCCATGGCTGATCATCTTGGTATTAGTTTTAGAAATATTCAAAAAGCTGTTTTTACTTTCCGTGGAATTAAGCGTCGTTTAGAGTTTATTGCAGAAAAAAAAGGTATTTTGTTTTTTGATGATTTTGCCCAATCAAACAACCGAATCAAATCTACTCTAGAAGCTTTAAAATCTCATTTTCCTAATAAAAAAATTAAAGTCTTTTTCCAACCTCATGCTTCCTTTATTCAATTTAAACAAAGTTTAATTGGTTTAAAAAAATCTTTTGACAAAGCCGATGAAGTTATTTTAGGACCATTAAAATTTAATTCAAAGATAGACAAAAGTAACCGAATCACCGCTAAAAATTTTAAAGCCGAAGTTGGTAAAAAACTTATATATATCCCTATCGAAAAAGAAATTATTATTCACTATGTACATCAATTATCATCAAATGATATCCTTATCTATATGAGTTCTGGTGGTCTATCTGGAAATAAAGTTTTCAAATCAATTATCAATCAACTTAATTAACCAAAAAAATATGTCTCGATACGTCATTACTGGTGGCCAAAAACTAAAAGGAGAAATTTCTATTAGAGGGGCTAAAAATGCCAGCTATAAACAAATAATTGCTTCTCTTCTTTCTAATCAAACCACTCGTTTAACTAATATCCCTTGTATTTCTGATATAAAAATAACCGAAAGTATTGCTCAAAGTTTAGGCTCCCAAATAACTTCATGTGGTGAACATTGTATTGAAATTTCCACTCCAGAAATTAAAAAAAATATTGTCCCTCAAGGCACTGGGGTAAAATCTCGTTCTTCTTTTATGTTTGCTGCTCCACTTTTAGCCAGAACCGGTCAAGCCATAGTTCCCACTCCTGGTGGAGATCGACTTGGTAATAGACCACTAGATCGTCTAATCGATTGTTTCTCTAAAATGAATATCCACACTGAAGAAACTTCTACTAATTTAATTTTTAAAACTGACAAAATTAAACCAACCCATTACATTTTTAACAAACCTTCACATACTGTCACTGAAACAATTATTATGACTGCGGTTTTAGCTGACGGTGAAACCATCTTAGAAAACTCAGCCCAAGAACCAGAAATTGACGATCTTATCCTCATGTTGAATAGTATGGGGGCAAAAATCCAAAGAGATCCAACTAATTTAGGTAAAATAATTATTCAAGGAGTTCCTTCTTTAAGTGGGACTCAACATCGAGTAATTTCTGATAGAAATGAAATTGTTACCTTTGCTTGTGCTGCTTTAGTCACTAAAGGATCAGTTAATATTCTTCATTGTAATCCTAAAATAGTTAAAACATTTTTAGATACTATCACTAATATGGGAGCTAAAGTTGAATTAGGTGAAGAAGAAGTGAGTGTCTCTTGGGAAAAACCATTAAAAGCAATTGATATTGAAACTGGGCCAGAACCAGAGTTTATGACCGATTGGCAATCATTATTCTCTATTGTTTTAACTCAAAGCGTTGGCTGTAGTTCTATTATTGAAAAAGTTTATCCTAATCGTTTCCAACATATCAGTAATCTTCAAAAAATGGGGGCTAAAATTAATTTTTTTAACCCTAAAATAGACAACCCTGACGTCTTTTATCAATTTAATCAAGAAAGTGACGATCCTTCTTATTTTCATGGAGTTAAAATCTATGGGCCAACTAAATTAAACCCATCTAATTTTATTATCGATGATCTTAGGGCTGGAGCTTCAGCTACCATTGCTGCTTTAACCGCTATTGGTGTCTCTACTATCGATGGGGTTGAATTTATTGAAAGAGGTTATGAAAAATTAGCTGAGCGTCTATCATCTTTAGGTGCTAACATTGAATATATTAAAACTTAATTTATGATTCATCTTTATTTAGGATTATTACTTTTTTCTTTTTTACTCACCAGTGTTCTCGTCGTTCCTTTTATTAATCTTCTTTACAGATTAAAATTTCAAAGACAGCTTCAATCAACCACTGATTTTCAAAATAAAAAAACTCCCATCTTTGATAAATTCCATAATATTAAAACTGGGACTCCAGTTGGTGGGGGATTATTAATTATTATTTCTGTCTGTATCCTTTTTCTAATTCTTTTCCCAATTCTTAAATTTTCTAGAATATTTATTTCTTCAAATTATCAAATTGATAGTGAATTACAAATTATCTTTTTCACCTTTATTAGTTTTGGTATTCTTGGCCTCTATGATGATATTTATAAATTTTTTGGCTTCAAAAAAACTGGATTCTTTGGTCTAAGACTAATTCATAAACTCATTTTACAAGTTATTTTATCCCTAATTATTTCCTGTTTAATTTATTTCAAATTAGGTATTGATTTTATTTATATCCCTATTTTAGGGGCCATTCACCTAGGCTTCTTTTTTATTATCATTTCTACTTTTATTATTACTGCCTTTACTAATTTCTTTAATATCACTGATGGTCTTGATGGTCTCTCTTGTGGTTTATTAATGATTGCTCTCTTTGCTTTTTGGTTCTTATCAAACAATTCACTTGATACTCCCATTTCTCTTTTCTTATCTCTTTGGTTAGGTGCTTTAATTGCCTTTTTATATTTTAATATTTATCCTGCCAGAATTTGGCTTGGTGATGTTGGAGCTCTTTCTTTTGGAGCCACCTTTGCTGTTATCGCCTTACTTTTAGGTAAAATTGTTCCTCTTCTCATTGTAGGAGCTCCTTTTATTGTTGAAGGAATGAGTAGTGCTATTCAAATATTTAGTAAAAAATATTTTAAGAAAAAAGTCTTTCCTGCTGCTCCTCTTCATTTAACTCTTCAAAAAATTGGTTGGGAAGAACCTAAAATTGTCTCCCGTGCTTGGTTAGCTGGAATAATATTAGCTATTTTTGGAATATGGTTAGGAATCAATTAATTGACCAACTTAAGGTTGAAATAAACCATTACATTGGTATCCCTTATTGTAAAAATGTTGTTAAGGATGGCAAAGTAATAAAAGAAAGATTTATGGGGGCTAAAGGTAATGCTAAAGATATTGCTCTTCAAACCGTAAATCTAGCCAATCAACAAAAAATAAAAATATTGGATTTATCGTCTCAACAAATCTACAATTTCCAGAAAAAAAATAAAATTGGGATTGATTGTTCAGGTCTCGTTTCTCATCTGTTAATTTTCTATGCCAATCTTTTAGGTAAAAAAATAGAGTTAAATATCCGTAAAACATCTGCTGATATGTTAACTTCAGCCCCTCTTTCAAAAGAAATTAAAAAATATGATGATATTCAAACAGGGGATTTAATTCGTCAAAAAAATGGTCACCATGTTTTATTTATAATTGATAAACAAGGCGACACTATAAATTACGTTGACAGTTCCCAAGAAGGCAGGGGAGTCAAGTATGGTCAATTTAATTTAAATGATAAAAACTTTGACAATCAAGGAATTTACCGATTACTTTTCCTCAGTTAATTCACGAAATTGAAGTGGATTTATAGAAGTAATTTCTATTTCAGTACCACATTCACCACACTCTAAAATGTCTCCCACTTCTTCATTTCCAGTGATAGTAATTTCAATTCCGCAGTCAGGACAAATAATTTTGTTTGTTTCTGTCATATTTAAGATAAAAAATATATAATTAGGACAAGTAAACCCATTATATGACAAATACACCTTTAGTTAAATTAGACAATTGTTATTTAAAACGAGAAGATCAAAATGAAACTGGTTCAGCCAAGGATCGAGCCATTCTTTGTCAAATTGATAATCTTAAGAAAAACAATTTTACTCAAGCCGTAATTTCCAGTACTGGTAATGCTGCTATTTCCGCCGCTCATTTTTGTCAACAAAACAAAATAGAATTAGTTATTTTTTTATCAACCAAAGTTAATCAAAAAAAATTAGCTATCTTAAAACAATATCCCTCAGAAATAATTTTATCTTCAAAACCAATTAGTGACGCTATAAAATTTGCCAAAAATAATAAATCTTATTTACTTCGTCAATCAACTGACCCCACTGCCATTATTGGCTATCAACAAATCGGTCAAGAAATAATTGAACAATTACCTCAAGTCACTAGTATTTTTATTCCCATTGGTAGTGGTACCACTCTCCTTGGAATTTCTCAAAAATTACCTCAAACAATAAAAATATTTGGAGCTCAATCAGTTGCCAATGCCACTATCTCAAAATCTTTTGATAAAAACTATAATCCTGAAACTAGATTAATAACTGATGCCCTTTCGGCTAAATTTATCCCTCAAAAAAATAAAATAATTACTACTATTAAAAAATCAAACGGCTTTTCTTTTGCTATCCAAAATGAAGCCATAATTTCTGCTGCTCATTTTTTAGAATCAAAAAATATTTCTACTTCACTTGAGGGCGCTCTTGCTTTTGCTGCTTTTCAAAAAGCCCAAACTAATAATTTTGATATCGGTGCTTTCCCTGTTATTTTATTAACTGGAGCCAAAAGATGAATTTAATTGAAATTTTAAATCAAACTAATTACACTTTCTTTTTTTTAGTTGTTGATAAATTTTTAGATATTAATCTTCCTCAACTTAAAAATTTTGAAAAGATTTATATTTCTGATTATCCAAAAGTTTTGGTTAAAAACAGTGGCAAATTACTATCCGACCCTCAAGTTATTGATCATATTTTAAAAAAATCTCAAGAAAATAAATCAACTCCTGTAATTGTTCCTTTTAAACCATCTGGCAAAGTAGAACATCTTTGTCAAAAATATAATTGGATTTACGCTGCTAACCCAGCTAATCTAAATCGTTTTATTGAGGATAAAATCAATTTTTATAAATTGTGTCAAGAAAATAATCTCCCCACTATCCCCATAATTATCGATGAATTTAACCAAGATAATTTTTTAAAATATCAACAAGCTCTCACTTCTAACCTAGTTATTCAAACTCGTTTTGGTTGGGCTGGTAAAAGCACCTTTTCTGGCTCATCTTGGGATGAAATAAAAGATAAAATTGAAATTGGAACTTCAGTTAAATATTCCCCTCTATTAGCTGGTTATTCTTTAACCAACAATTGTTGTTTAACTAATTTAGGTCTTATTCAAAGTCCTCCGGCTCTTCAGTACACTGGGTTATCTCAATTTACTCAAAATCCCTTTACCACTGTTGGTCGACAATGGCCATCATTGGCCTCAATTGAAATAACTGAAACTATAAAAAATTTAACTATCTCTTTTTCTGAAATTTTAAAAAAATTAAATTATCAAGGATTTTTTGGACTTGATTTTTTTATTACCGAAGATCAAGTTTTTATCCTCGAATGTAACCCTAGACTCACTGCCTCTTTTGATTTTTACACTCAAATAGAAACCCAAAATAATCTAAATCCTCTTTTTCTTTTTCATTTAAGCCAATTTCTCCCTCTTAAAATTGATATTGATTTAGTTGAAGAAAATAAAAGATTTTATAATCCTAATCTAATCGGTTCAGAGATTACCCCAAAAGATTCTGATAACAATACTGTCAGTCGTTATCGAGATTTTATTCCTTTTTCACCTCAAGTTAACCCTATTGAAATTCCTCCTTCAGTAATTCAAGCTGCCCATGAAACCGTCAGCTAAAACAAAGACTAAATCACCTCTAATTTTTCTTGTTTCTAGTTTAATTGTTATTGGTTTAATTTTTATCTCCATTTCTTCACTTAGTGAGGCTACTACCAGTATTGGCGATAAATTTT
Source organism: uncultured Gammaproteobacteria bacterium (assembly GCA_964408055.1). GTDB lineage: Bacteria > Patescibacteriota > Microgenomatia > UBA12405 > UBA12405 > WARW01. The sequence goes on from CAYOXV010000002.1 coordinate 13,285, forward strand.
TCTTTCTTCGGAAACAAAGTCTTTGGCTGTTAATTAGTCTAGTTGCTTTTTATATTTGTTCCAAAATAAAATTAGAACAAGTTAAAAAATTTATTTTTCCACTTTATATTTTTTCTATTATCGCTTTAATTTTAGTTATTCTTCCTGGATTTAGTGATGCTACCCTAGGAGCTCACCGTTGGTTAAATTTAGGTTTCATTAAATTCCAACCATCAGAAATTTTAAAATTTAGCCTAGTTTTATTTTTATCTCAAACTTTTTCCAAAATTCAAAATTGTAATCTTAAAAATCTAATCATTTTTCTTGGGATCCCTTTTATTTTAATTATTATCGAACCAAATTTAAGTACCGCTATTTTAATTTCTGCTATTTCAATTTCACTTTATTATTTAGCTGGAGGCAAAATTGGCTCCCTTTTTGTTTTTTGTGCTTTTTTAATCTCAATTAGTTTAATTTTAATTTTTATTTCACCTTATCGATCGGCCAGATTAAAAACCATGCTTGACCCAGCTCAAAACCAAGAAACTGTCTCTTATCATAGTAACCAAATTGTCTTAACCCTAGCTAGTGGTGGTTTCTTTGGCAAAGGTTTTGCTAATTCAGATCAAAAGTATAGTTTTTTACCAAAAATATCAACCGATTCAGTTTTAGCCGTCATTGGAGAAGAAGTCGGTTTTATTGGTTTACTTCTAATTATAATTATTTACATCTCTCTTATCTCTTATCTTTTTAAACTTTCTAATCTTGTTCAAGACCCATTTCAATCACTTTTAATTTCTGGAGTTTCGCTTTGGATTGCCTATCAAAGTTTAATCAATATCTCTGCTATTGCTGGAATTATCCCTCTTACTGGAGTTCCCTTACCCTTTGTTTCCTACGGTGGATCATCTCTTCTTACTCTCCTTGCAGCAGTCGGTTTAATTCGTAATATCGAAAAAAATAATTCAATCCTGATATACTCAAATCATGAGTCAAAAGATAACAAAGACCATCATCATCACCGGCACCCATCTCACTCCCGCCCTTGAACTAATTCGTCAACTAAAAACCGATTCTAAAATAAATTGGTCTATCTTTTATATTGGTCGAAAATTCAACTCCTCAGTTTCCCAAAAAGCTTCTATTGAATCAATTATTATCCCTAAATTAGGGGTTAAGTATTATTCTATCCCTTGTGGAAAATTAGACCGTCGATATCTCCCAAATACTCTTACTGGTATTCCCAAAATCATTAAAGGGTTTATCCAAGCCAAAAAAATAATTAAAAACATTAACCCAGACATAATCGTTTCTTTTGGTGGCTATGTCTCAGTTCCCGTCATTATCAATGCCTTTATTTCTAAAATTGCCAGTATTACCCATGAACAAACTTCTACCAATAGTTTAACTACAAAAATTAATAGTCTTTTTGTTACCAAAGTTGCTCTTTCATTTAATAACGAAAACCAAATCAATAATCTACCCAAAAACAAAGTTATTGTCACTGGTAATTTACTTAGATATGAATTATTTACTAAAAATCAAAACCAACTAATAAAAACTCAAAAACCAATTCTTTATATTACTGCTGGCAACCAAGGCTCACACTCTATAAATCTAGTCATCAAAGAAACTTTACCATTACTTCAAGATTTCTCTATTATTCATCAAACTGGGAAAATCGATTTTAACAAGTTCAAGCATTTATCATCAACTTATCCCAATTATTCGGCTTTTGAATATATAGAAACCAAATATATTGGTTGGATTCTTAAAAATTCTGATCTTATTATTAGTCGCTCAGGAGCTAATACTAGTCAAGAAATAGCTGCTTTTTCTCAAAAATCAATTCTAATTCCTCTTCCTCAAAGTCAACAAAATGAACAACTTTTAAATGCTAATTGGGTTAAAAATCTTCTCCCTCAAAAAACTATTATTATCAACCAAGACCAACTTAATCAAAATAATTTGTTAAAAGCCATCAAAAAATTAAAATCAATTAAAACCATTAATAAAATTAAAGAAAATAAACCAAATTTAAATTTACTCAAATTAATCCATGAAATTACCTAAACTCTTTTTTATAATTCTACCTGTTGTTTTAATTGGGATCACTTTTTTAATCATTAAATTTATTCCCTTCAATCAAGTAAATCCTATTTCTAACCAAAATGATTTTTATTCCAAGCTCAATAATGCTCTTCAAACTAGCCAAATATCTCCTTTAAGTCTAACTGTTAGAGATTATCAAAATGAAGTTGAGTTTTATACTCAAGATGATCAAAATAACCAAATAAAAATTATTCTTTCCAACCAAAAAGATCCTTATTGGCAAATTGCTTCTTTGCAAGATTTCCTTAAAACAGCTAAAATTAGTAACAAACAAATTAAATTAGTCGATCTAAGTATCGATCACCCATATGCAACATTCAAAAACAATTAGCGGCATCGATATTGGTACTTCAAAAGTAACCACTATAATTGGCCAATATCTAGAAACTGAAGACAAGTTTAATGTAATTGCTGTCTCTTCTATTCCAGCTCTTGGTTTTAGAAAAGGCCAAATAATTAATATTGAACAAGCTTCAAATACTATTACTCAAAGTATTGAATCAGCCGAAAGAATGGCTGGTTTTCAAATAAATTCTGCTTCAATTTCTCTCTCTGCTCCTTACATTGAATCTGTTAATTCCCATGGTGTCATTGCTATTAGTAATCCTAATGGTGAAATTGACCACACTGATATTGATCGGGTTGTTGAAGCTGCTAAAGCCATTGCTATTCCACCAGGTAAAGAAATCATCCATATTATTCCTGTAAAATACACTGTTGATGGTCAAGAAGGTGTTATCGACCCAGTTGGTATGAATGGTGTCCGTCTAGAGGTCGAGGCTCATATCATTTTAGCTTCTAGCCCCTCTCTTAAGAATCTTAAAAAATGTCTTGAAGATATTGGTATCCATATTAATAGTCTCGTCTTTTCTGGTCTAGCAGCTTCTCGAGCTACTCTTACCGAAACTGAAAAAGAATTAGGTGTTGCCTTAGTTGATATTGGTGGCAGTATTACTACTATTACTGTTTTTAATGAAGGAGCTCCTATCTTTTCCTCTGTTATCCCAGTTGGAGCCAACAATGTCACTAATGATCTGGCTATTGGTCTCCGTTTTTCTCTAGATGATGCTGAAAAAATAAAATTAAATTTAAATAAACTAGTCAATAACAAAAACTTTGAAGACGAAGTTGAATTATCAAAATTTGATATTGAAACTGGTGATAAAAACAGAAAGATTTCTATTCAAACAGCCACTAATGGCATTATTAAACCTCGTCTTGAAGAAATATTTAATTTAATTTATTCCCAATTAGAAGAAGCCAATCTTCAACATATTATTCCAGCTGGAATAGTTTTAACCGGTGGGGGATCACAAACAGTCAATATTCAAGAAATTTGTGAAAAAATAATTCCACTTCCATTTAGAATTGCTTCACCACCAAAAATGGGAGGCATAGTTGACGATATTATTAATCCAGCTTACACTAGCACCATTGGCTTACTTATGTTCACTCGAGAAAATAAAATGACTAATTCTAACTCTTCAAATAAAAAGATAAAAATAAATTTTGGAGGACTATTTGGTCGTATCAAAAAGTTAATTGAACCAATTTTACCGTAAATATGGGACTTATTAAAACACTTACTGGACAATTTGCTAAAATCAAGGTCATTGGTGTTGGTGGTGGTGGAAATAATGCCATTAACTCTATGATTTCTGAAGAAAGCATCCAAGGAGTTGATTTTATTGCCGTCAATACTGATTCTCAAGCCCTCCTAAATTCACTTGCTCCTATCAAAATTCAAATTGGCGAAAAACTAACCAAAGGTCTTGGGGCTGGTGGAAATCCTCAAACTGGTCAAAAAGCGGCAGAAGAATCTCGAGAAAGAATTAAAGAAGTTTTAGCTGGCACTGATATGGTTTTTGTTACTGGTGGTATGGGAGGAGGAACATGCACTGGAGCCGCTCCTATTATTGCTCAAATTGCCAAAAAAGAACTTGGTATTTTAACTATTGGAGTTGTCACTAAACCTTTTATGTTTGAAGGTACCAGGCGAATGACTAATGCCGAAGAGGGTATTTCTCAACTTCGAAATAATGTTGATACCCTTATTGTCATTCCTAATCAAAAAGTCATGGAAGTAGTTAATAATAAAGCCACTCTTTTGGAAGCCTTTAAAATTGCTGATTCTGTTTTAAATAAAGGGACTAAAGCCATTGCTGATTTAATCACCAATCCTGGTCTTATTAATCTTGATTTTGCCGATATTAAGGCTGTTATGAGTAATGCTGGAACTGCTCTTATGGGAACTGGTGAAGCTGAAGGTGACAATCGTGCTCAACTTGCCGTTGAAGATGCTATTGATTCACCTTTAGTCGAAGTTGATATTGAAGGGGCTAGGGGAGTATTAATCAATATTACTGGTGGCCCAGATATTACTATGTCAGAAATTGAAGAAGCGGCCAAAACTATCACTGAAAGAACCGCTCCCGACGCCAATATTATTTTTGGTGCCACTATTGATAAAGAATTAAAAGGTAAAATAAAAATTTCTGTTATTGCCACTGGTTTTGATAATACTAAATCTCATTTTTACAATAGTCCTAAAAAAATTATCCCTCAACTAACAATTAATTCTGAAAACCAGCCAAAAACTAACACTCCTAATCAACCCATAGAAGCCAAAGAATTAGATGACCGCCAAATTAAAAAATTTTTAGGGGATAAAGATATTCCTACCGGTGTTGATATTGTTGATGAATTCGATATCCCTGCTTTTTTACGTAAAAATAGCTAGCCTCAGTTCATAACACCCAAAGGTATTAAAAACATCATCGACTAGCTATAACTATTATTTTAGATATTGTCCCCATTCTTTTTCTTTCCTTCCCATTTATCAAGTCTTACGATTACTCCAGTAGAAACCACAGCAAGCGCTGCAAAAGGAAGTGTCAAGATAAAAAGGAAAATTATTCCTATGTTTTCCAAAACACTAATTATTTTATTTTTCAAAACTTCCACCTCCCTAATTCTTCGTCTGTCAGAAAAAACAAATTAAACCAAACTCCGACTAGACAATAACCCAAAACCCAAGGTAAAAACTCCAACTTCTCTTTACACCAATTTTTAAAACTAATCTTATTCAATCAAAACACCTCCTTTCCCTTTGCTTCAAAACTATTTTTCTGTTTTTTTGAAATTTTTCTTAAATCAAAATTGTCAATTCTTTCATCACTTTAATTAATCCAACACAACCTCTTATTTGTCTCTCTTTCTTTTTTCAAAGAAATCTTTTATTGGCTTAGCCAATATCATTATTATAAAAAACAATGCCGCCAATACAACAACAATAAATACCAAAATTCCCTTAATATCCATTTTAATTTCCTTTCTAAATCCTATCTTTTTGTGGTATACCTATCATTGGAAAAAGTTGCATATACAATAAAAAATATTGCCAATAATAGAGCCAAATAATGTTCCCAAAGCAACTCAAGCTTTTTTTTCATAAAATAATTTTTCCTTTCTTTATTTTTAAAGAACTATATCTTCAAAATCTTATTCTTAACATCAACGGTATTATTGATTTTTAAACAAGATTTATATTTCTAATCATTTAATACCATTCCTATAATAATTAAGCAACCTCTCCAAAAAAAAGCAGCCTCAAAAAAAAACAATACACCTAAGTGTAAAAATATTGTTTTTTTATTGGCCGCCAATTTTATCTGTTTAAGTTACTCTTCATCTTATTGTTAATTTCCTCTTCTTTTTAATTTAAAGATAAGTTTTTTCCACATAGGAGCAATGTAAAGAAATACTAAAACCAAAGCAAAGAATCTTTCTAATCCATCGTTTATTTTCTTAAACATAATTTCACCACCTTTTAATTTTATTATTTATATTAAACCTAACTTCAATCTTCTTTTGTCTTCTGCTTTAAAAGCCCATCTAAGCCTTATTGTGTGGATTAAAACCCAAATTCCTATAGGGAAAAATAATATCATCAACCCTACCAACGCTATTGCCGAAACAACTTTCATAAGATCACCTCTTTCTCAAATTTAACAGACAAAATTTCAAAGAACCTCTTTTAAAATCCTGTCTTTTTTTTATATAAAGCTTTTATTTTTATATCAATTAACAAGATTCCTCTTGATTACCATGTTTTTTACCACTTAATTTTAAATTAAGCAAATTTTTTTAATAAAAATATAGTGTATAATATGGCTTATCTGTGACTTTATTACAAAGTAAAATAATCATTATTAAATAGCCGCACTCCAAAAATTCGGAGCTTGTGGCAAATCTAAATCCTTCAAACGAAGGATTTTTTTGTAAAATAAACTATATGCCAAAATTTAAAAATCTTCCTCAAAATATTAATTTCCCTTCCCTCGAAGAGGAAATAATTAATTTTTGGAAAGAAAATAAAATTTTTGAAAAATCAGTTGATCAAAGATCAGATGATGATCTCTATACTTTTTACGATGGTCCTCCTTTTATCACTGGCATGCCTCACCATGGTCATTTATTATCTAGTATTGCTAAAGATATCATCCCTCGATATCAAACCATGAAAGGTAAAAAAGTTAAACGAGTTTGGGGATGGGATTGTCATGGACTCCCTGCTGAAAATAAAGTGGAAGAATCACTTGGACTAAAAAACAAAAAAGATATCGAAAACATTGGTGTTAAAAAATATATTGATGAATGCTATTGTTATGTTCAAAATGTATCCCAAGAATGGGAATGGTATATTGACCATATTGGTCGTTGGGTAGATTTTAAAAATGCCTATAAAACCATGGATTTACCTTACATGGAAAGTGTTATGTGGGTTTTCTCTGAAATTTATAAAAAAGGCTTAATTTATAAAGGCAATCGCATTTCCTTGTATTGTCCTCGCTGTGCCACTCCACTTTCTAATTTTGAAATTGCCATGGACAACTCCTACAAGGATGTGGAAGATCCAGCTATCTCTATTAAATTTAAATTAAAAGACCAAAATACTTATATATTAGCTTGGACTACTACTCCTTGGACCCTTCCGGGGAATTTAGCTCTCGCTGTCAATAAAGATGAAGATTATTCAGAAATTAAAGTAAATAACGAAAATATAATTTTAGCCAAAGCTAGAATAGAAGCTGTTTTGGGTGATCAAAAATATGAAGTTGTTAAACAATTTAAAGGCGATAAATTAATTGGCCTTTCCTATGAGCCTCTCTATAACTTCTTTGAAGTTTCTCAAAATGATTACAAAATTTACCATGCTGATTTTGTTTCTATGACTGATGGTACTGGTATCGTTCATACCGCTCCAGGGTTTGGAGAAGACGACGCTATTTTTGGTAAAAACAATGGTTTATCTATCATTAATCATATTGATGATGAAGGTAAAATAATTGATCAAGTAACTCCTTTTGCTAATCTTTTTGTTAAAAAAGCTGATCCTTTAGTTATCGAAGATTTAAAATCTAGAAATCTTCTTTTTAAAGAAGAAAAAATCACTCATAGTTATCCTTTTTGTTATCGTTGCGGTACTCCTTTAATCTATAAATCTCAAACCGCTTGGTATCTTAATGTCCAATCTATTAAAGATGACATGAAAACCACTAATCAAAAAATTAATTGGGTTCCAGACCATATTAAAGATGGTCGTTTTGGACAGGGGATTGAGACTGCTCCAGATTGGTGTTTATCACGTTCTCGCTATTGGGCTTCCCCAATTCCAGTTTGGGAATGTGACTGTGGTGAAATTTTTGTTCCTTCAAGTATAGCTAATTTAGAGGCAAAATCTGGTCAAAAAGTGACTAATCTTCATAAACCAGAAATTGATGAAGTCACAATTAAATGTGACAAATGTGGCAAAAAAGTTCATCGGGTTCCAGAAGTTTTAGATTGTTGGTTTGAATCAGGCGCTATGCCTTATGCTGAGCGTCATTATCCTTTTGAAAATAAAGATCAGTTCCCAAAGGAATTCCCTGCCGACTACATTATTGAATACATCGGCCAAACCAGAGGTTGGTTTTACACTCTTCACACCTTATCTAATGCCTTATTCCAATCAGAAAGTTTTAAAAATTGTGTCGTTACTGGCACTATCATGGGAAATGATGGTCGTAAAATGAGTAAGCTTTTCAAAAACTATCCTGATACTAAAATGGTTTTACAAAAATATGGGGGAGAAGCTATGCGTCTCTATTTAATGAGTGGTGTCATTATGGTTGGAGAAAATATGAATATTAGTGAAAAAGAAATTGAAGATAAAGTTAAATTTGTTTTATTACCCCTTTGGAATTGTCTCAAATATCTTAATACTTATGCTCAAATGCATAATTGGGAACCAAATCTAAATTCAAAACCATCTAATTATGTCCTAGATCAATGGATCGTCACTAAAACTGATCAATTAACTAAAGAATTTTCTCAAGAATTAGACAAATATATTATTCCTAATGCTATTAAATTGATTACTCCTTATATTGAAGATTTATCTCGTTGGTATATCCGCCAATCTCGTGATCGTTTTGTCAGTGGTGATCATCAAGCTCTTCAAACCCTTTGGCAAGTTTTAGTTCAATTTACTAAAACTACTGCTCCAATTTTACCTTTTATCACTGAATATTTTTGGCAAAATTTAGTTCTACCTTTTGATTCTAAAGCTTTAGAATCAGTTCATTTAGAACTTTATCCAAAAATAAAATCAATTGATCAACAATTATTAGATAATATGGTTTATGTTCGAGAAATTTGTGAACAGGGAAATATGATCCGAAAAACCAAGCAAATTAGCACTAGACAACCTCTTTCAAAGGCAACTATTAATAGTTCTCAAAAAATAGATTTGAGTTCTGATTTAATTGACATCATTAAAAATGAATTAAATATAAAAAATATTGAAATAAAATTAACAAAAGGTAATTTATTAGTCAAATTAGATCTTAATATTACCCCAGAATTAAAAGCTGAAGGAGATGCTCGTACTTTAATCAGAGATATTCAAAGTTTACGAAAAGAAGCCAATCTTGACCTAAAAGATAAAATCAACATTTTTGCACCAACTTGGCCAGTTAATTTTGAATCAGAAATTTTATCAAAAACTCTTGGCCAAAAAATAGTTTCATCAACCCAACTTAAAATCGAAAAAATAAACTAAAATTAACTAATGTTTAAAAATGTTCAGTTATCATTTTTAATTAGTCTTGGGTTTTTGTTTTGTATCAATATCCTAATGGTTAGTTCTATTGCTCCAAACTTAGTTGTTAAACAACTTTTCGCTTGGGTTATTGGTCTAGGATTATTTTTTTTAGGCAAACAAATTAATGTTAAACAAATAAATTCATCTAAATGGATAATTTTTGTTTTCTGTTGTGTTTTATTAATTGTCCCAATTTTATTTAATAATATTACTCGAGGCTCACGTCGTTGGATTGATATTGGGTTTACCACTATTCAACCATCAGAAATTGTTAAACCTTGGCTAATGTTAGTTTTGGTTAATTCTACTGTCCCATTTTTACATCTAATCCCAGTTGGTATTATTATGGCCCAACCAGATTTAGGAAGTGCTATCTCTGTTCTTTGTCTCATGATCCCTATTATTTTTTACGATAAAAAAATATTTAAAATAACCCTTATTTTAGGGATAGTTCTTCTATTAATTTCACCCTTTATTTATAAGTTTATCCTTCATGACTATCAAAAAGAACGAATTATTAATTTTGTAAATCCACTCTCTGATCCATTAGGCAAAGGTTACAATGTTATTCAATCTAAAATAGCTATCGGTTCAGGAGGAATTTTTGGTAAAGGTTACAAAAAAGGAACTCAAGGACAATTATTATTTTTACCAGAAAAACATACTGATTTTATGTTCGCTGCTACTGCTGAAGAATTAGGTTTAGTTGGTATTACTATTATTTTAGGTACCTATTTCTTACTTATTAAATCCCTTTTTAAAAAAGCTTTTAACACTACTAATAATCGACCCTTATTTTTATTTACCCTAGGCATCACTTTCCAAATTTGGATCCAAAGTTTTATTAATATTGGGATGAACATCGGAATTCTCCCAGTTACTGGTATCCCATTACCTTTTATCTCTGTGGGTGGTTCTTCTATTATGACCTTACTTTTTTCCCTCGGAGTCATTCATTCTTCCTAGTTTATTGACAAATATTAATTATAGGTTTATATTTCAAGGGTTTTAAGGCTTAAACTTTAAAATAAAGTATTTACTATAAAGCATAGTAAAAGATCTTTTAAATATTGTGGTAATTAAAGAAAGAAAATCTTTCTTTAAAATAAAAAAACATCTGGAGGAAATCTAAATGTATGGAGATCTAATTATTGGTGGTTCAATGACCGGACTCGGCCAAGTCGTCTGTTTTTTAGAAACCGAATTGCCATCGACGATAGTCGAGAGAAATTGCATCGCCATTATTCAAGAGGGTGAAAAAATTTTGTGGGAGGAACCTAAACTGATAAAATGCTGCTCAAATAAGGCAGTTCTGTTTAGGCATGTATTTCCAGGGTCTGATATGGAAAAATTCATATTAAGAAACAAAGAAAAATTTATTCAAGCATTAAAACAATAAACCCAGAGAACACAATATAAAAAAAATTAAAGGCCGCCATCTTGGCATAAAAACCACGGCGGCCTTTTTCTCAACCTTGCTAAGATCCCTTCCTGTGTTATAATCGAAAAGTATGAAATACGCCGTCATTGCCATTTCTGGCTCTCAATTCAAAGTTGAGGAAAAACAAAAATTAACCGTCGACAATTTAAACCTTAAAGAAGGGGAAAAATCTGTCTCAGATCAAATTCTCTTAACTGCTGAAGATGACAAAATTAAAGTTGGGACTCCAACAGTCAAAGGCGCTAAAGTAGAATTTGAAGTCTTGAAAAATTATCAAGGCGAAAAACTTAAAGTTTTTAAATACAAATCAAAATCTCGTTATCGTAAAACTATGGGTTTTAGATCACAACTTACCGAGATTCAAATTACTAAAATAACTCTATAAACTAACCATGGCACATACAAAATCACAAGGTAAAACAAATCAAAAATCTAACCGACCCGGACAAAGAAGGGGAGTTAAGAAATTTGGTGGTCAAAAAGCTACAGTTGGCCAAATTATCGTTCGTCAAGTTGGATCTAGTTTTCATGCCGGTCCAGGTGTTAAAACCGGTAAAGATTTTACTCTCTATGCTATTCGCCCAGGAGTTGTTAAATTCTTTAAAAGATTAGGTAAGAGTATCGTTTCTGTTGTCAAAGCATAATTTATTTTAAAAAGTAATTTTGTTTGATCTAGTTTTCACTCCTTTTTTCACAAATGTTTTCATAGTAACCTTATTCTATGATGAAACAAATCACTCAAATTCCAACTAATCAATTAGAACCAAACCCCCTTCAACCTCGCGGTATCATCTCTCCAGACTCAGTTGCTGAATTAGTTGAATCAATCAAAGAACATGGTATTTTAGAGCCACTTATCGTTGCTAAAACTCCAGCTGGTTATCAAATTATTGCCGGTGAACGTCGTTGGCGTTCTGCTCGAATTTTAAAACTAGAATATGTCCCTGCCATTGTTAAAGAAACTAACCCTCAACAAATGTTAGAAATGGCTATTGTTGAAAACGTCCAAAGAAAAGATCTAAATCCAATCGAAAGAGCCAAAGCTTTTTTACGTCTCAAAGATGAATTTCAGTTCGATAATAATCAAATCGCCAAAAAAGTTAGTAAAAGTGTCCCATATGTTATTAACTGTCTAAAACTTTTGACTTTACCAGATGCCCTTAAAGATGGTCTTCTTTCTGGGATGATAAGTGAAGGACATGCCAGGGCTTTATCCAGTATCGGCGATACTAGACTCACAATTGAGGCTTATAAAATAGTCTTAAGGGAAAAAGCTTCTGTCCGTCGAGCCGAAGATATTGCTCGTCGAATGCGCAAAAAAATAGAAGAGGGAACTGTCCCCATTACTAAAGAGAATCTACCTCAATTTTTAAAATCAAAATTAGATAATATTAGTTCCGATTTAAAAACATTTTTCAAAGATAATAGGACTAATGTCAAAATAACTCAAACCAATATTGTTACCCAAGTAACCTTTCAATTTAAAGGACCAATTGATCAACGTTTTGAAAATCTAAAAGAACTCTACAAACAAATCTGTAAAAAAGAACTAACTAATTCTAATAATTAAAAAGTTACCTTTGGTACTAATCCAATTGAACTTATTGGCCAATATTTAAAAAATGCTTTACCTACAATAGAATCTCTAGTTATTGGACCAAAAGCTCGTCCATCTTTTGAGTTTGGTCTATTATCTCCAAAACATAAATATTGACCTTCTGGAACAATTACTTCTATCCCTTCTTCCATATATTCTTCTATTTCTGTAACTATTCCATCAGGTAAAAAAGATTGATTTAACAATTCCCCATTTAAATAAACCTCTCCATTTTGAATCATTACACTATCACCTGGAATTCCAATCACCCTCTTTATATATTCACAACCTTCAGCAGAACAAGCTTCAGATGCCGGTGCTTTAAAAATAACCACATCTCCTCGCTTAGGATCTCCAAATTGATATGACAATTTATCAGTCAACAAATATTCCTTATCTAAAAAATTTGGATACATTGAATTACCTTTAACTTCGTTCGGTTGAGCTACGAATAAATAAATTAATACAAAAACTGACAATGCTAAAACAATTGATTGAATAAATTCCAACAAAAAACTACCTAAAGCAAAACCTGCCTGATTTTTATATACATTTTTCATAACTAAAATTCTACCTGATATAATTACGAAAAGCCAGGATTTCTTGGTTGTTTAGCTCAGTTGGTTAGAGCGCTTCGTTCACATCGAAGAGGTCAGAGGTTCGAGTCCTCTAACAACCACTATGAAAAAAACTAAAACCGTCCAAGTAGGTAATATAAAAATTGGTGGAGGAAACCCCATCTCTGTTCAATCAATGTGTAATACTGACACTCGTGATGCCATTGCCACTGTCAGCCAAATTCACCAACTAGAAAAAGTTGGCTGTGAAATAATTAGAGTTGCTGTCCCTGACATGATTGCCGCTAAAGCTATTAAAGAAATCAAAAAAAACATTAGTATTCCACTTGTTGCTGATATCCATTTTGATTACAAATTAGCCTTAGAATCAATCAAAAATGGAGTTGATAAAGTCCGTATTAACCCTGGGAATATTGGTAGTGATGAAAATGTCAAAAAAGTTGTCGATGCTTGTAAAGATAGAAAAATTCCAATTCGTATTGGGATAAACACTGGATCGCTTGAAAAAGAAGCTGAGGCTAAATATGGTCGTACTGCCCAAGCTATGGTTGAAAGTGCCTTAAAACACATTCAAATTTTAGAAAAATTAAATTTCCATGATATT
>CAYOXV010000002.1:26839-35391 GCA_964408055.1 uncultured Gammaproteobacteria bacterium
TTCTATTCCATAACCAATAGATAAACTATTTATCACAGTATTATTAGGACATTCTTTATTATTTATATTAAGGTTAACTTTATCACTTAATTCTTCTAAATTCTTAAAACTCAATGCAGCAAATTGGCTTATTCTTTTTTTTCTAACTTTTAAAGTTATCATTTTATTTAAAAATTCTTTATATTTAAAAATCCAACTTAAAACGTTATTTTTTCTGTCACATTTTTGATTATCTATAGAGGATAAAATATATAAATTATCTAAAATTCTTTTACTGACAATATTTTCTTTATTCTTTTTTCTATAAATAAAAACTTTATTAATAATATAATTCCAATTTCTACTATTTAAATATTTAGAAATATTTTTTAAACCAATAGTTTTTAAATCTTCATTTAATGAAGAAATTAAAAAATCTTTATTATTTTTATCAAACTTAATATTTCCATTACCAAAATCCACTAAAAAATTTTCTTCCTTTTCTAAAACCACATTTTTTTCTAAATAATTCCAATCTGTGTTTGAAGTATTTCCAAAAACTAAATGAACCACTCCATTGTCAATTGGGGCTAAATTTACATTACAATCACTATAATCCTTATTTTTTATAAGTATAAAACTATCACTTTCTTCAAAAACATCATCTCCACAAGTAACAGTCAATTTTGCCGGAGATCCAATATAAAAAACCAAACTATCAACAAAATTATCTTGATAAAGCGATGATATTTCTTTTGTTTCCAAACCAAATTTTTCTACTAAAAAATTAATTCCATTTGAAACTATCTCTCCATGATTACTATTTAAAATAACCGATTCAGTTGATCCAAATTTTGCACCAGTTTCTAACACTGTATTATCACCAGAAGTATAATTATAACCAATTGGTTCTCCATCAGGCCATAAACCCAAAACTTTATCAAAAACAGATCTCTCTCCAAGTCTTATAAAAGATGCCGTAGAAAAACCAATTCCTACAACAGAATTTAAAGATAATTCACTCTCTAATAATTCAATATTTTTATTTATTAAAAAATTATTTTTAGTTTCTAAACTAGAAATATTAATAATATTATGATTTTTAATTACATAATTTTCTGTTGGTAATAAGTCTTTTATCACTGGAGCATATGATCTAATTTTTGTTAAATCAGTTATTGGACCTTTATTTTGTAAATAAAGTAAAATTTGCATCGCTATTGAATCAATTCCTGATATTTTTGAAACCTTACCACCATTCCAAACTTCATAAGTATCTAAAGAACCTGTATGTGGAGACCCTAGAGTTACTAAATTTCCCAATCTTTGATCATCTTTATGATCTTGGCTCCATATTCGAGCCACCACTCCACCAAGACTATGCCCGACCAAATCAACTTTTTCATCAACACCAACTTTTTCATTTATAAAATCATTTAATTTATTAGATATTTCACTGATTGATTTTCTCCAATCATAATTCCAAACAAAAAAATCTTTATTTTTTTCTAACCCATTCTTTTCTAAAGTTTCAATTAACCCATCGTAATTATTTACAAAGGGGGTCATTTTCCATTCACTATCGGATATTTGTTGGTTATAAACAATTGCATTTGAATTCCAACTCGCCCCCAATCCAGGTAAAACAATTATTTTATTTTTAGGCGTGGGGGTGGGGGTAGGAGATAAATCAAAGTTTACTGAACAATTACTATAATTATTAATTGTTTTAGCTCTATTGAATTCACCTCCCCAATTCCAAAAACCAATACCACCAAAAAATAAATCTTGGTCCATAAAAGACAAAAATAAAATTTCATTAATGTAAATATTTATTTTATTATCACTACTACTAGTAGTAATAGTGAATCTATAAGTCGTATTTTTTTCTAAAGAAAAATCAAATTCATTCAATAAGTCAATTCTAGTTAACTCATGATAACTACCAGCATAATACTTCCATAACACCATTTGATTAACCTTATTATCTTGTGACCAAAGAGGCTCTGGAAATCTAGTATTTAGAATATAATAATTAGATATATCCTTAACTCCAAATAATATCCCTTGGTCAATACCACTAATATTGGTAGCATCGAACTCAAATTTTAAATCTTCTCCAAAGTTATTTTTTTTTGAAAATAAAAAAGAACTACCATTCTTACCTATATTCCCGACTAATTTATTATCATTTACAGACCAACTATCGAAATCATTTTCATCTGAAGGGACAAAAGTCCAATTTTCCAAAGAATCAAAATTATCAAATAAATAATCAACAGCAAAAATCTTACTTGTGAAGGCAGATGTTAAAATAAATAAAAACAATAAGCTCAACCAAAAATATATAGTTTTTAAAACCACAAAAAAATTGTAAATAAAAAAACAAACAATGTCAAATAATAAATTAGATTTAATAATAGTTAATTACAATTCAACTAGACAATTAATTAAATTAATTAATTCAATTAATTTAATCGATTCAATAATAAATATTATTATTATTATAGACAACAACTCTAAGGACTTTGATGAAGGAAATTTTCAAAAATCAAAAATTAAAATCATTAAAAATAAACAAAATTTAGGTTTTGCTAAAGCAGTTAACCAAGGGATTAAAACATCTAAATCAGATTTAATTCTTTTATTGAATCCCGATACTTATTTAATGGATAATTCTATAAAGAATACGATGAAAATAATTAAGAGTAATAAAAAAATAGGGATAATCGGCGGAAGGATAAAATACCCTAACAATAATATATATTTTACTGCAAACACAGAGCCAACATTTTTAACAGGATTGTTTGAATTTACAAATTTAAAAAAAATTTTTCCCAAAAATAAATACTCTAAAAAATTCTGGGTAGAAAGTAAGAAAGAAATTAGGAAACCAATTTGCGTTTCATCATTATGCGGTGCATATTTAATTTTTAGAAGAAAAATAAATAATAAATTAAATTTATTTAATGAAAATTTTTTTATGTATATGGAAGATATTGAGTTCGGAATTAAAAACAACAAAGAAGGGTATAAGGTAATTTTTGACCCAAATTCACAAATAGTTCATATTGGTGGAGCCAGCAGTAATAATAGATATAAAACATCATTAAATTATTGGTATAAATCTAGAAAAATATTTTTTAAGAACCATCTAGGGTTTGTAAAAGGTATAATATTATCAATTTTATTTTCATTAGAAGAAACTCTTCTAAGAATTTATCATCACATCAAACATGAACCAGCAAATTAATAAAAACATTTCCCTCATACTCCTCACCAAAAACGAATCTAAAAATTTAAAAAATAATTTTAAATGGTTAGATTCTTGCCCAACTATCAATGAAATAATTATAATTGACGACAAGTCTACTGACGATACTATCAAAATTGTCAAAAGTTTAGCCTCAAAAAATAGATCTGTTCAAATTTTTAATAGGGGATTGAATGGCGATTTTTCAACTCAACGCAATTTTGCTATTTCTAAAACAAAAAACAACTGGATT
Source organism: uncultured Gammaproteobacteria bacterium (assembly GCA_964408055.1). GTDB lineage: Bacteria > Patescibacteriota > Microgenomatia > UBA12405 > UBA12405 > WARW01. The sequence continues at coordinate 30,325 of CAYOXV010000002.1, forward strand.
TTTTGGCTCGACGCCGATGAACAACCTAGTAAAAAATTAATTCTGTTTTTAAAAAATATAGATAAATGTAAATATAAAAATTATTCTTTCAAAAGACAAGATATTTTTCTAAATCATCAACTTAAATATGGTGAAACTGCTTATTTAAATTTTACTCGACTATTTAATAAAAATTATGGCCGCTTTATTGGTCAAGTTCATGAAATTTGGGAATCACCAAAATCAGTCCATCAAACAGAATTAATTATCAAACACACTCCTCATTCAACCTTAAATTCTTGTATTGAAAAAATAAATTTTTATTCCACTATTCGTGCTCAAGAATTATTTGATCAAAAAGTCACTACTAATCTTTTTGAAATTATTTTTTTTCCAATTGGCAAATTTTTTCAAAACTATTTTTTTCGTCTTGGATTTCTTGATGGTACCCCTGGAATTATTATGGCTTTATGTATGAGTTTTCATGTCTTTTTAAGTAAATCTAAATTATGGCACTTATATCAACAATAGTCCTACTCTTCACCTTTTTTTCCTACTTTATTGGTCAAATTTTTAGAATAAATTTATTTAATACTTCTTTCCCTCTAATCGATATCGCCATTGTATTACTTTTTATTACTAATATTTTCTATCATCTTAAAAACAAAACTTTCAAGATTAAAAACAAATATTTTTTATATTTTTTAATATTTACTTGGGGTTTTTTATTCTTTAATTTATTTAAATATCAAATCTCGTCCCTTAAACCAATCTTCTATCTAATCCGTCTTACTTGTTTATTATCTTTCTTTGTCTTTCCTGTAAAAATAGGGGATAAAGTTAAAAATATTTTTTATATTTCAATTATTGCCAATATTATTTTTGGCTTTATTCAATATTTTTTCTGGCCTAACTTTACTTATTTTGATGTTTCCAATTGGGACCCTCATTTATACCGCTTAGTTAGTAGTTTCTTTGATCCTACCTTTACTGGTCTAATTTATTTATTTTTTATCATTAAACTTTTTCTAGATAAAAAATTTCCCTACCGTTGGCCATTACTTATATTTACCTATATCGCCATGGTTCTCACCTATAGTCGCTCTACCTATTTAACCTTTCTCTTAGCTTTTACTTTTATCGCTATTAATTTTAAAAAATTCAAAATATTTATAATCAGTTTGTTATTAATAATCACCACTATTTTTATTCTTCCTCGTCAAGCCGGTGAGGGGACTAAACTCGAAAGAACCTCATCTATTAAAGCTAAAATTGAAAACTACCAAGAAGGTTGGCAAACGTTTATCAAATCTCCTCTAATTGGCTTTGGTTACAATAATTTACCCTTTGTCAGAGAAGTTAAAAACCCTTCTTCTCACGCTAATTCTGGATTCGATGGCAGTATTATGACCCTACTTACCACTACTGGAATAGTAGGAATAACTATTTTTCTATTTGGATTAAAAAATTTATATTCAAAATCAAACCTTATTAAAAAAACATTTATTATCAGTATTTTGTTCCATTCTCTTTTTGCTAACTCTCTTTTATACCCTTGGGTCCTACTTTCACTAATTCTTTTTTAAAAACTATACGTTATCGCCACTGTTGTTTTTGTCTCGTTTCCAGCACTATCATGGGCAATCACTTCAACATCATTTTTACCCATATTAAGTTGTATTTTAAGTTTAAAATTACCATTCTCATCCACTACCGCTAACCTTCCATTAACTGAAATACTAACATCCTTTTCACTTTCACCAATAATATCAAAATCAGCATAATCGACTGTTAAACTAGTTTCGCTTGGATTAGTTAGTTTTAATGCCGGAGATTGTTTATCATAAATCACATTTATTGGAATTGATCCATCACCAGCTCCAGTTTCTTCACTACTAGCTATGGCACTAAAATTATTTTCTCCATCATCTAAAGATATTTTTTCAAAGGTAAAATCACCATTTTCCGTTACCATTGTTTTCCCAATAGAAATTTCATTTTTAAATAATTCAACCTCTACTTTTGCTTCTGCAAAACCACTTACTTTAATAGTGGCACTGTTAGTTGCCTCAAAAGGAATTATTAATCTTGGAGCCAATGGAGCCAATGTCTTACTCTCTAAACCATCATTAGTTTTTTTCATATCACCCAAAAAAACCGAAAACTTTATTAAAAATGGGAGACCAAAAACCACAATAAAAATAGCAAACAATATTGTTAAAAACCCCATAAAAACGGTTTTTTTTGTTACTGTCTCTTCATTTTTTCGAACTAACCTCGAGCGTTTAAATTGAGCCATAATGCTATTTATTGTATCAAATTTAGAGCCGATAGGTAGAATTGAACTACCATCGACGGTTTACGAAACCGTTGCTCTACCGTTGAGCTATATCGGCTTAAGTGAGCGGCTAGAGAGAATCGAACTCTCGACCTATCCTTGGGAAGGACATATTTTACCACTAAACTATAGCCGCATCTGTAAAAAATATTCTAACACAAAATGGCTATTTTAAACTCGGAATCGTCAAAATCATCCCAATTTCTAAACCATTTGGATTAATTATTTTTAAGTTATTAGCTTGCCAAATTTTTGTCCATTGATAACCATCTCCGTAAGCCCTCACTGCAATTTTCCACAAGCTATCAGTTTTAACTACTTTGTATTCTCCTCCAGAAACTATCTTCTCTTCTTTTACCTGGTTATCAATTACTACAACCTCTTTGCTCTCTATCTTAGGTAATATCAATTTTTGACCAATTTCTATTGCCCCTGGATTTTTTAAATCATTTGCTTTTGCTAATTCAGTCCATTTATATCCATCGTTATATTCACTAACTGCAATCTTCCATAAACTATCACCTTTTTTAACCATATATTCACCATCTTTACCAAATATTTTTCCATTTTCACTTTGACTAATTTCCACATCAGTTGAACCAGGGATATTAATAGTTCCTTTTTTCTTTTGGAAAAAATTAAAAATCAAACCTACAACCACGACTACTATTACTAAACCTAAAAACATACTAACAACCTCTTCGGTTGATTTAAAATACTTTCTCTTCAATTTTTTAAGATTCATATTGTGTAAATAATAAAAAGTTATAATTAACTACACTTTACACCCTTGATTCTCTAATTTCAATATCTTCAACAAAAGATTTGTCCATTTTTCCAACAAATTTACGCATATTCTCCGCAAAAGCAATTAGAAGATCTTTATTTAACCTATATATTCTTTGTTTTCCCAAAACTCTAAAATCAACTAATTTTACTTTTCTTAAAATAGATAAATGATTAGACAAAGTTGGCTGTCCAATATTATCAAAGTTTTTTAACAATTCATTTACCGACATTTCACCACCATTTAATAGGGTAATTATTCTTCTTCTATTAATATCTGCTAGCGCCTTAAATATTTTATCCATACAAAACTATTATATCGATAAACATCAATATATTCAAACAACAACATCATCTTGATTATTACCCCTTATTTAGAGAAAATAAGGTCACTTATGAAAAATTATGACAATAAACAAGAAAAAACTTTAGTTTTAGTTAAACCAGATGGAGTTCAAAGAGGTCTAATCGGTGAATCTATAAAAAGATATGAACAATGTGGATTAAAATTAGTTGCCATTAAAATGGCACTTCCAAGTAAAAAACTAGCTCTAGATCATTATTCCGTTGACCCAGGCTGGGCTTTTGCAACTGGCACTAAATCCATTGAAGCTTGGAAAGCAAAGGGTTTGACTCCACCTGTTGATGACCCAATTGAATTAGCTGAAAATGTCAGAAAACAATTAGTTAGTTTCCTTAGTAGTGGACCAGTTGTTGCTATGGTTTGGCAAGGAATGAATGCTATTGGTGTTGTTCGAAAAATTACTGGTGGAACTGAACCATTAACTTCTGTCCCAGGAACTATTCGTGGTGACTATACTATTGATTCTTACCGTGCTGCTGATATCGATAAAAGAGCTGTCAGAAACATTATTCATGCGTCAGGATCAGTCGAAGAAGCTGATAAAGAGATTGCTCTTTGGTTTAAACCAGAAGAAGTCATTTCTTATCGTCTAGTCAGTGAATCAATCCTCTACGATGTCAATCTTGATGGAATTTTAGAATAAAAAAACCCAGAGTCATCGCTAAAAACAAATTTAACAAAACGATCGCTATCAGCAAATCAATTTATTATTTCTGTCTTCGCTCGTCTGGGTTCTATTTTAAGACCTTTCGGTCATATTTTTATCATTTGTGTGGTTTTTTTGTTAATAAGTTAGTCAATCCCATCATTGAATTGATAATCCATAAGTTTGCCATTGACAAACAATTTGTTTAAAACCCGCACTATTAAATATGTCGGAATTTCCATATCAACTAACCAACATATAAACGGGATATTCTGGATAATCCATTCAAGTCTAGATTGACTCAAATTATTAGTCCTCATTTCTTTTACCACCTTTCTTGATTTATTTGTTTAAAGTACAACGCTTCTGTTGCCTAAAACACCAAAACTATACTAAAAATAGGCTAAAAAATCAATGGTATAATATATTTACTACTACTCTTTACCACGGTTAAATTTTTTTAGATTTGTAGCCAAAATTTATGTCAAAAAACAACGATACCTTTTCCATTGGAGAATACATTACCGATTTCGAAAATATTTATCAAATTTTTGATAAAAAAATAAAACAAAATTATTCTGGTAAAAAATCAGAATGTCTTTTTTATTGTTCTGTTAAAAATGGCATTTCCAACAAACAAGTAACTTGTTCTACCCCTGTTGAAAATATGTCAAAAAGTGGTTTAAGAAGATTAATCGAAAAAAAAGAAGTCAATAATCTTTTAAAACAATTAGAAGAAAAATATAAAGAAGATAATTTTACTGATCCTAAGTTAATAAAAGAAATTCTTTATTTAGATAACCCTTCAAAAAATATTGATCTTCTAAAACAACTTTATTTTGAAAAAAACAAAAGTCCTGAAACTTTTTCTCGAACCAATAAAGAATTAACCGAAAATATATTAACTCATCTCTCAGAGGAAATTGCTCTCGTTACTAAAAAACCAATTGCAAC
>CAYOXV010000002.1:35491-43164 GCA_964408055.1 uncultured Gammaproteobacteria bacterium
GCTCTTAACCAATTAATTAAATATGCTCAAGATGGGAAAATTGCCAATTGGCCTCACTTTGGCAAAAAATCTCAAAATTCTATTTTAGAAAACACTCTCATTTTCTTGGGTCAATCACGCCGAATGAATTACCAAGAAGCTAAGATTGCTTCCAATAAAATTATTAAATATCTTTCCCAAAAATTCCCCAAAATTGAATTTATCACTCTAGGGAGTCTCCGTCGTCAAACCTCTACAGTAGGAGATATTGATATTGCTGCCAAATCTAACAATCCTAAAAATATTTTAAAATATTTCATCACTTATCCAGACAATATCCAAACTATTGATGTCGGCTCTAAAAAAGCTTCCATAAAAATTTATCCTGACATCCGAGTTGATATTATGGTTCAACCATCAAAAAACTTTAGTTCTTTAGTCCAACATTTTACCGGGAGTCGACAGCACAACATTTTACTTCGAAAACACGCTCTTTCTCTCGGGCTGTCTGTTTCAGAATATGGTATAAAAAACCTTAAAACAGGTAAAATATATACATTTACCAGTGAAGAAAAATTATATAATTTTTTAAAACTTGCCTATATAAAACCACAACTTAGAATTGGTGAAAGAGAAATTGAAATTGCTAAAAAATGTTATAATGAAAAAGTTAAAACTTAAACATAAATTATGATCTATATTCTAGCCGTTGTTGTTATTTTAGCCTTATTTTTACTTACCTTTTACAATAAACTTAAACGTTTTCAAATCCAAATCGGTGCTTCTATCCAAGAAATAGGGAATCAATTAAAACGTCAAGCCAATTTAATTCCTAGTTTAGTTGATTCAGTTAAAGGCTACATGAAACATGAAAAGGGGATATTCCAAGATTTAACTAATGCTCGAAAAAGTGTTGATGAAGCCATCAATACTCAAAGTGGTAAAAAAATTGATCAAGCCCAAAGCTTAATTAATAAAACCATTGGTTCTTTAAAAGTAATTATGGAAAGTAACCCTGAAATTCAAACTTCAGGTTTAGTTAATAATCTCATGGATGAACTTCGAGATACTGCCGACAAACTCATGTATTCTCGTCGAACTTTAATTGATTTAACTGCTGATTACAATGTCTCTATTGTCACCATCCCTGGTGTTTGGGTAGCCTCTCTTTTTGGTTTTAAAAAAGAAAAAGGATTAGACACCCCTATTGAAACCGAACAACTCAAAGTCAGTAGTGAAGAAATGAAAAATCCTAAAGTAAATCTTTAATCAATTATGATTAATGTCTATGAGCAAATCACTAGAAACAAGATAAGATCAGGATTTATTATTAGCCTTTTTACTTTATTTGTTATTTTAATTGCTTACTTAATCACTTATTCATTTAATCTCGACAGTTCTTTTTTAATAATCGCTTTTGTTTTTTCTATTTTTTCTTCAGCTACTAGTTATTTCTGGGGGGATAAATTAGTTTTAAGTATAAATCGAGCTAGACCAGCCACTAGAAAAGAATTTTTTAATTTTTATACCGTTACTGAAAATTTAAGTTTAGTAAATCAAACCCCTGTCCCAAAAATTTTTGTTATTGATAGCCCAGCTCCTAATGCTTTTGCCACCGGTCGCGATCCTAATCATGCTGTCATTTGTGCCACCACTGGTCTTTTAGAAAAATTAAATCGAAGTGAACTAGAAGCTGTTATTGCCCACGAACTCTCCCATATTAAAAATTATGATATTCGTTTAATGACTATTGTCAGTATTTTAATTGGTACTCTCTCAATTTTAATTAACCTCGCTACTCGAAGTACTTTTTTTAGACGTAATAACGACAACAATAATAATGGAGGCGCTATTTTAGCTATTATTGGGTTAATTCTTATTATTTTTGCTCCTCTCATTGCCCAACTAATCCAATTAGCTATTTCTCGTCGACGTGAATATTTTGCCGATGCTTCGGCTGTAAAACTTACTCGTCAACCACAAGGATTAATTGATGCTCTCAAAAAAATTTCCAGTGATAGTTCTAAACTTGAAACTGCTTCCACTGCTACTGCTTCTCTTTATATTATTAATCCATTCAAAGGCAATAAACTTGCCAGTATGTTTTCGACTCATCCCCCAATTGAAGACAGAATTAAAGCACTTCAGCAAATGCTTTAATTGGTAAAATCTATTATGTCTAATTTTGTTCACTTACACGTTCATACTGAATATTCACTCTTAGACGGGTTAACTAATATTAAAAAATTAGTCAACGCTGTTAAGGAAATGGGGATGAATTCCATTGCTATTACTGATCACGGTACTATGTATGGTGCTATTGAATTTTATAAAGCTTGTAAAAAAGCAGATATTAAACCAATTATTGGTTGTGAAATGTATTTAGCTAATAATGGCCGACTCGATAAATCAGCTGCTAATAGACGAAATCAACATTTAATTTTATTGGCTAAAAATATTAAAGGTTATAAAAACCTTATGAAAATGGCCAGTATTGCTAGTACTCAAGGCTATTACTATAAACCTCGTATTGATTGGGAAACTTTAACTAAATATAAAGAAGGGTTAATTTGTACTAGTGCCTGTATAGAAGGGGAAATTGCTCAACTTATTTTAAATAACGATTATGACAAAGCCAAAGCTCGTGCCAAAGAATTTCAAGATTTATTTGGTCAAGATTACTATTTAGAGATCCAACGACATCCAGGACTTAAAGTTCAAGATACAGCTAATGAAGGAATTATTAAAATTAGTCGTGAATTAGGAATCCCTTTAATTGCTGCCAATGATGCTCATTACCTTAAAAAGGAAGATGCTTTTGCTCAAGACGTCTTACTTATGATTAATACTCAAACTACTATTAATGACACTAAAAGATTAAGTATGTTTGGGGATGATTTTTATATTAAATCACCCCAAGAAATGAGTCAACAATTCGCTGATTTCCCAGATGCTCTAGAAAATACTCAGAAAATTGCCGATAAATGTAATTTGGAAATTGAGTTAGGAAAATGGTATTTCCCAAAATTTAAATTACCACCCAAAAAAACCGATGAAGAAGTTTTAAGAGAATTAGTTTACCAAGAAGCTAAGAATCATTATGGAGAATTAACCCAAGAAATAACTGATCGATTAGAATATGAACTCGACATTATTTGTTCTAAAGGATATGCTGCTTACTTTTTAATCATGCGTGATTTTATCCAATGGACTGAAAAAAATGATACTCCTACTAATACTAGAGGGTCAGCCGCTGGTTGTTTAGTTGCCTTTGTTTTAGAAATTACTTCAGTTGATCCTCTTATTTATCAACTTCCTTTTGAAAGATTTTTAAATAAAGATCGTCCTTCTCCTCCTGATATTGATCTTGATATCTCTGATACCAAAAGACAAGACATGCTTTATCACATTATTGACCAGTATGGCCAAGATGCTGTCGCTCAAATATGTACTTTTGGTCGAATGATGGCCAAAGGTGCCGTTCGTGATACTGCCCGAGTTTTAGGTTATGAATATACAATTGGAGATAAAATTAGTAAATTAATTCCTATGGGTTCTCAAGGATTTCCCATGTCCATTGATAAAGCCATCTCTACCACTCCCGAGCTAAAAACTCTTTATGAGAAAGATCCTGATTCAAAAAAAATAATTGATACCGCTAAACAAATCGAAGGTTGTGCTCGCCATATTAGTGTTCATGCTTGTGCCATTGTTATTTCTCCCACCACTATTAATGAATTTTCACCTACTCAACTAGAAACTGGAGGGGATAAAACTATCACTCAATATGAAATGCACGCCTGTGAAGACGTTGGTCTCATTAAATTTGATATCTTAGGAATTAGAAATTTATCTTTTTTGGGAGAAGCTGTTGTCAACGTCCGTCGAACTAAAAAAATTGATATTAATTTAAGAAAATTACCCCTAGATGATGCTAAGACTTTTGAAATGCTATCAAAAGGCGGTACTATGGGTGTTTTTCAATTGGCTGGAGAAGGAATGACTAAGTGGATTAAAGAATTAAAACCAAACCGAGTTGAAGATCTTATGGCTATGGTAGCTCTTTATCGTCCTGGACCAATGGCTATTATTCCAGAATATATTGCTCGTAAAAATGATCCCTCAAAAATCTCATTTTTTGATCCTAAGATGGAAAAAATATTAGATAAATCATATGGTCTTTTGGTTTATCAAGATGACTGCTTATATACTGCCATTGAATTAGCTGGTTACAGTTGGGTAGAAGTTGATAAGTTTAGGAAAGCTATTGGTAAAAAAATTCCAGAGGAAATGGCTGCTCAAAAAGAAAAATTTATTAATGGTTGTATTAAAAATGGTTACACCAAGGCTAAAGCTAAAGAAATTTTTAGTCTTATTGAACCATTCACTAGTTATGGTTTTAATAAAGCCCACGCTGCCTCATATGGTATGTTGGCTTATCGTACCGCCTATATGAAGGCCAACTACCCAGTCGAATATATGTGTGCTCTTTTAACGGCTGAATCAGGTGATACTGAAAAAATAACTGATGGTGTTCAAGAATGTCGAAAAATGGGAATTATTGTAAGTCCTCCAGATATTAATAAATCCAAAAGGGGATTTGAAATTGAAGACAACCCAGATTCTCTTGAAAAAATCGCTATTCGTTTTGGTTTTAGTGCTGTCAAAAATGTTGGCAATGCTGCTATCGAAAACATAATTGACGAAAGAGAAACCAATGGACCGTTCATTAGTTTTTCTGACTTTTGTCTCCGAGTTGATACCCAAAAAATCAATAAAAGAGTTTTAGAAAGCTTAATTAAAGTCGGAGCCATGGATCAGTTTGGTGAACGTAATGCCATTTTAATGTCCATCGACAAAATTCGTTCTGACTGTGAAAAATTAAACACCAAAAAAAATAATGGTCAATTTGGACTTTTTGATAACCCAAGCGACACGGTTGATTCAAAAATAACTGCTCCACCAGATGATTTTGTTCAAACAGAACCTATGTCTGAGCATCAACGATTAACCTTAGAAAAAGAATTACTAGGTGTCTTTGTTACTGAAAATCCTTTAGCTAAAATTTTAAAACCTTTTGAAACTCTAGATCTCCCTAAAATTAGTCAAATAATCAATAAAAGTCCCAACTCTAGTGTTAAATTAGCTGCTGTCATCACTAAATTTAAAATGATTAGAACTAAGAAAAATAATTCTAAAATGGCTTTTGCCACTCTTTCAGATGGCACTGGACAAATTGAAAGTGTTATTTTTCCAAAAATTTTTGATGAAGTTGAAAAAATAATTTCTGAAAACAAGCCCTTCTTTATTGAAGGTAAAATCAATCTCCGAGAAGGAGAAATTTCTCTTCTTATTGATAGTATTAGTGAAAAAATTCCTGAAAATACCAGTAAATATGATTTTGTTATTAATGTTCCACCAAGTACTAGCCAAAAACAATTAATGCAGCTTAATAAGTTATTAAAAGACAACCCTAATGGACACCGTGGTTTAATCATTCTTCCAAATGGAAAAAATTTACCCCTAAGTTATGGTGTTAACTTCTCTCCAGAATTAAAAGAGCAAATTGATATCCTCTTGATAAAGAAAGACTAGCTTGCTAGACTACCAAAGTTTCTTTTGATATAATTTCAAAGCAAAAATCAACAAAATATGTCATTACAATTCAAACATCAAGATCAACTTTTTTCTGTTGGCGATACCGTCAAGGTTAACTATAAAATAAAAGAAAAAGATAAAGAAAGAATTCAAGCTTTCGATGGTATTATTTTAGCCATCCAAGGTCTTGGAGAAAATAAAAACTTTATCGTGCAAAAAGCCGCTTCAGGAGATGTTAAAGTTGAAAGAATTTTTCCAATTAATTCTCCTTGGATTGAAAGCATTAAAAGGCTTAGAACTCCAAAGACTAAAATAAGACGTGCCAAACTCTATTATCTTCGTGATTCTAGAGCCAGAAAAATCTAACCAATTGGGGTCTTTAGCTCAGTCGGTAGAGCAGTTGCCTTTTAAGCAATTGGTCGCGGGTTCGAATCCCGCAGGACCCACCAATGTCTATCTACGGTCTAATAATCGGAATCTGTTTTGTTATCGGTCTCCAATATTTTCAAAAACATAATCAAATTATTTCCAAAAAGAAAAAAAATGTTTTTATTATATTCACCCTAATATTTGGCATTATCGGTGCTCGAATCTATGGTGTTATTGCTGCTTGGGATTATTTTTCTCAAAATCCAATCCAAATTTTAAATCTTCGTGGCGGGGGACTTGGTATTTATGGTGGACTTATTACCAGTCTTATTTTTATCTTTTTTTACTCTAAAAAAAATAAAATTTCATTTTTAAAAATAACCAATCTTTTAATTCCAATTGTTCCTTTATGTCAAAGTATTGGTCGCTGGGGAAATTTTTTTAATCACGAAATCTATGGAGTTAATAATCAACCAGTTTGGTTATATGAATCAATTCTTTTGTTTATATTATTTTTAATCTTTAAAAAGATTAAAATCCATCAAACAGCTATTTATCTTATCTACTACGGTATAATAAGATTCTTGCTTGAATTTATTAGACTAGATACCATTCCAATTTATTATCTAAGTTTAGCCCAAATTCTAAGCCTTTTATTTATTTTAATTGGAATTATAATCACCATATATGAAAATACTCGTCATTAATCCTGGTTCAACCACCACTAAATTAGCCGTTTTTGAAGATAAAAATTTAATTTTTGAAGATAAAATTGATCATGCCAAAGATGCCGAATTTCAACAAAAATTCAGCCGTCCAGGAAATGTTTTAGATCAATTTGAAGATAGAAGTAAGGCTATCGAAAAAATTCTCAAAGAAAAAAATATTATCCACCTTGATGGAGTTGTCGGTCGAGGAGGGATGCTTCCTTCAGTCCCATCAGGAACCTACACTATCAATGACAAAATGATTGATGATCTAAAAAATAGACCCCTAGCCAATCATGCTTCCAATTTAGGTGCTCCTATTGCTCAAAAAATAGCCAAAGATTTTAATATCCCCAACAAAGCCTTCATCGTCGACCCAGTTACTACTGACGAAATCGAACCAAAGAAAAAAATTACCGGAATTGCTGAAATAAAAAGATATGCTGGTTGGCATGCTCTAAATCAAAAAGCAGTTTCTAGAGAATATGCCACATCTATAGGCAAAAAATATGAAGATTTAAATTTAATTGTCGCTCATTTTGGTGGTGGATCATCTTTTGGCGCTCACAAACATGGTAAAACTATTAATGTTATTAATGCCATCCCTGGAGAAGGCCCATTTACGCCAGAAAGATCAGGCTATTTACCCTCTCAGCAATTAGTAGAATTGTGTTTTTCAGGTAAATTAACTCAAGAAGAAATTCTCCATAAAATTCTCGGAGGTGGTGGATTATTTTCTCTTTTAAATACAAAAAGTGTCTATGATCTTAGAGAAAATTACGATCATTTAGATAAATTTACTAAAAATGTTGTTGATGAAATGATTACTGGGTTTGCTCGCTATATTTGCCATCTCATTCCTGATTTTGAAGGTGAAATTATTGATCAAATAATTATTACTGGTGGGATAGCTCACTGGCCACTTATTTCTGACAGGATTAAACGCGACCTTGAACAAGTAAATATAGGTATCACTACAATCCCAGGAGAAAAAGAATTAGAAGCTCTCCGTGATGGCAC
>CAYOXV010000002.1:43264-47812 GCA_964408055.1 uncultured Gammaproteobacteria bacterium
TTTTTGTGACTCCTGCGGGGGTCGAACCCGCGATTGCCTGGATGAAAACCAGGAGTCCTAACCACTAGACGAAGGAGCCTAAGACAAGTGATATTGTACCAAAACATATTAAACTTTTCACTAACCCAAAACTAACAAGCTAATCTTGATAAAATACACTTATGATTTATATTTTCCACGGAGACGATCAATTTGCCAGTAGAACTGAATTTAATAGCTCTATAGATAAAAATATTAATACTGATATTTTAAGGTTAGATTCTAAAAATATAAATCCAGACATGGTTAATGGTTTTCTTAATAGTCAATCCCTTTTTACTCCAAAAAAAATATTAGCCGTCACTAATTTCTTTTCTGTCTCTAAACCAATTCTAGATAAGATTATAAAAATTATAAAAGAAAACGATTCAATTGATATTTTAATTTGGCAAGATAAAAGTCTTAATCCTACTCAGATTAAAACTTTTCCCCAAGCCAAAATAAATAATTTTCCATTAGATAAAATAATTTTCTCTTGTCTAAATCAAATCCGACCTAAAAACCTAATTAGGTTTATGACCTTATTTAAAAAAGTTCTTATTAAAGAGCCTTTTGAACTCTTTTTATTCTTTATTAAAAACAATCTTCGCAAACAACTCACTAGTTATTCTGCTTTTGATCAAAAAGTTTTAAAGAAAACTTATCTTCAACTTATAGAATTAGACTTTCAAATTAAGACTGGTCAACTTTCCATCCCAAAAGAAATTGCCCTCGAAAGAATTCTCCTAAATTTGCTTAAGTAATTAACTATTTTGATATATTTTGAATATTTTTGTTACCCAATGATATCAATAGTATATTTTACGTAAAGATAGGTATTATTTAATTTTAACCCCTAATTAGCACTCAAAGCCTAAGACTGCTAAGATACAATCATATTTTTTTCTGTTATTATTTTAATATGACAAAAGCATCCCATACTCTTTGGTTCAAAGATTTAAAATTTGCCGATATCAATTTAGTTGGAGGCAAAGGCGCAAATTTAGGTGAGATGTATAACCTTGGTATCCCTGTTCCAAATGGTTTTGTGGTTTCTGTTAGTGCCTACTTTCAATTCATTCAAGAAAATGATTTAAAACCTAAAATTGCTAATATTTTAAAAACTACTGATGTCGATCAACCAGAACAACTTCTTGATGCCTCAAAAAAAATAGCTTCCATATTCAAAAAAAGTCCTATCAACCACCAAACTGCTATTGAAATAATGAAAGCCTACAAAAAACTTTCTAGTTTTGGTGGTTTAAAAAATTCTCCAGTAGCTGTCCGCACTTCTGCCACTGCTGAAGATTCAGCCGATGCTTCCTTTGCTGGCCAAGGAGAAACTTTTTTAAATGTTGTTGGAGAAAGTAATGTTTTAGCCAGAGTTAGAGATTGTTGGGCCAGTCTTTTCACTCCTAGATCTATTTTTTATCAAGTCAAGAAACATTATGACCATTTTAAAATTGGAGTCGCTGTCCCAGTTCAAAAACTAATTGATTCAGAAATTTCTGGGATCATGTTTACTGTTAACCCCGTTACTAATGAAAAAAATCAAATAATTGTTGAAACTATTTGGGGTTTAGGTGAATATATTGTTCAAGGGAAGATAACTCCAGATCAATATATTATTGACAAAAACACTTGGAAAATTATTTCCGAGAATCATGTTTCTCAAGATGTTCAATTAATTAAATCTCAAAATGAAACTAAAGAAGTAATTGTTCCCAAGTCAAAACAAAAAAGAAGTAAAATTAATAGCCAAATGGCAATCAAAATTGCCAAAGTTGGTCAAAAATTAAACAACCATTACGGTAAACCTCAAGATATTGAATTTGCCATTGATAGAGGGAAATTATACATAGTTCAAACCAGACCAATTACTACTATTGTTTCTAATCAAAAAGTTCTTGATGATAAAAAACAAAGTATTGATAAAACTCCAGATTTAGTTGGAGAACCAGCCAGTCCTGGTATTGCCACTGGAGTTGTCACTATAATTCATAACCCCAAAGAAATTGATCGAGTCCAAAAAGGCCAAATATTAGTTACTAGTATGACTACCCCTGACTTTGTTCCCGCCATGAAAAAAGTTAACGGTATTATTACCGACAAAGGAGGGCAAACATCACATGCTGCTATTGTTAGTCGCGAACTTGGTGTTCCTTGTGTTGTTGGCACTAAAACTGCTACTAAAGACCTTAAAGAAAATGATATTGTTACCTTAAATGGAACTACCGGTCAAATTTGGCATGGAGATTTAACTAATCACCAAGCTACTGCTATTAAACCAACAACAAAATCAACTGCTAAAACAGCTACTAAAATTTATGTTAATTTAGGAGAACCTGATCTAGCTCAAGAATTAGCTAAAAGAAATGTTGATGGAGTTGGTCTACTTAGAGCTGAGTTTATGATGGCCAATATTGGAATTCATCCTAAACACATAATCGCTCAAGGTCGCCAAAAAGAATTTACTCTTCAATTAGCTAAAGATTTATTAAAGTTTTGTAAAAGTTTTAGTCCTAGACCAGTCGTTTATCGAGCCACCGACTTTAAAACCAATGAATATCGCCATCTTAAATGGGGTAAAATGTACGAACCAGAAGAATCCAACCCAATGTTAGGCTTTCGTGGAGCCGCCCGTTATATCGCTTCTCCTGAAGTTTTTGCCATGGAGCTTGAAGCCATTAAATTAGTTCGCAATAAATATGGTTATAAAAATATTTGGCTAATGATTCCCTTTGTTCGTACCCCACATGAATTAGCTGAAGTTAAAAAAATTGTCGCTCAAAATGGTCTTCTTCGATCTCCATCATTTAAGTTCTTTATGATGACTGAAATCCCCAGTAATGTAATCTTATTAGATAAATTCATTGATGTTGGAATTGATGGTATTTCAATTGGAAGTAATGACTTAACCATGTTAACTCTCGGTCTTGATCGAGACAATGGAGAAGTTGCTAAAAGCTTTAATGAAATGGACCCAGCCGTGATGTGGTCACTCAAAAGACTAATCACTAAAGCTAAAAAACGTGGAATTCTTTGTTCAATTTGCGGCCAAGCTCCTAGTAATTATCCTGAACTAGTCGAAAAATTAGTTAAATGGGGAGTCACTAGTATTTCTGTTAGTCCAGATGCTATTGATGCTACCAGAGAAATTGTTGCTGCTGCTGAAAAAGCAAAAGTTACTCAAAAATAACAACTATTTCACCTTTTATATTTTTGCCATTAATTTTTTGAGAAATTTCTAGTGCACTTCCACCAATTATTTCTTCAAATTTTTTAGTCATCTCTCGGCCTATTGATACTTGAGTTTTTTCACCACAAATATCTTTAATTTCTTCTATTAGTTTAATTAATCTAAAAGGGGACTCATAAACAATTTTTACTCCATCAAAATTTTTATATTTTTCTAAAACTTTTTTTCTTTCTCCAGCCTTTTTAGGTAAAAATCCCAAAAAAGAAAATCTACCAGATGGCATTCCTGATAATACTAAAGCATTTATTAAAGCACTTGGACCAGGAATAGATGTGACTAAATAACCTAATTCTCGGCATTTTTTAACCAATTTAAATCCAGGATCAGAAATTATTGGTGTCCCTGCATCAGTAATTAAACCAACTTCTTTATCTTCACTTAATAATCGCAACACTTCTGGTATTTTTTGCTCTTCCACTTCATCATAAAAAGAAATTAGTTTTGGTTTATTTTCAATTTCCAAATTATTTAAAAACATCCCAGCATTTCTAGTATCTTCACAAAGTAAATAATCCACCTTTTTTAAAATTTCCAAAGCTCTTAAACTAATGTCTCCTAGGTTTCCAATTGGAGTAGCGATTATATAAAGCATTTTTAATTAAATTGTCTAATTATTGCTACCACTTTCCCTCTAATCTCTACATCAGTCACATAAATAGGGGACATAGTTGAATTTGCTGGTTGTAATCTAATTCTAGTGGCCTCTTTATAAAATCTTTTTAAAGTAGCAAACCCATTTCTTAAAACAGCGACTACAATATCACCATTACTTGCCTGATTCTGTTCTCTTACCACTACATAGTCACCACTTAATATTCCATCGTCCATCATTGAATCTCCCTTTGCCTGTAATACAAAAGACTTATCTCCAGATTTAACTAAATTAGGATCAACTGCTAATGTCGCGTTTGGATCAGTATATGGTTCGATTGGTTCACCACAAGCAATAAAACCTAAGACTGGTAGCTCTATTAAACTATTCCCAAAATTAAGCTCTTTTTTATTTTCATTATTATCTAATACTTCTATCCCTCTGACTGCTCCTTTATATCGTCTGATCAAACCTTTTTTTTCCAAGACAGCCAAATGTTCATGAACTGTTGATAATGAAGATAGACCTAAATATTGAGCAATTTCTGTTAATGTTGGGGCTGAACCGTATTTATCAATACTTTTAATAAGGTAATCTAAAATTTGTTTCTGTCTTTTATATAATATGTTTGCCATAAATTAATCTTACACGAATAATACCCGAAGTCAATCAACCAAAT
>CAYOXV010000002.1:47912-51864 GCA_964408055.1 uncultured Gammaproteobacteria bacterium
ATGTTATATTAATACAGATGATTTTATTCCTTTTATTTTTGTTTTTTACCTTATCCTCGCCAGTTTTAGCCAACCAAGATTTTAATTTAAATCAAAATATAACTTATCAAATTGACAATCAAGGCAATGCTATTGTTACTCAAGAATCAGAATTAATTAATAATTACTCAGAAATTTTCCCTAAAAACTATCAAATTAATATTTCTTCAAAAAACATTACTAATATAAACAGCAATGATAGTTTTGGTAATATTCTTCAAAAAACAGAAAAACAAGACGATCAAACTATTATTTATTTGAAATTTAATCAAGCTTCTACTGGTAAAAATCAAATTACTAAATTTAATTTAAGTTACACCATTCCTTCTTTTGCCACTAAAAAGGGGAATACTTGGGAAATAAGTCTCCCTGATTTTCAACAACTTCAATCAAACGACTCTATTAATTTAACTATTAATTTACCTATCTCTTTTGGTAATCTTTCTTTTGCTTCATCTCAACCCCAAAGTGTTACTACTCTAAACCAACAAACCCAACTTTATTTTGCCACCAATAATATTAAAAATAAAAATATTTTATTAATTTTTGGTGATTATCAACTATTTGATTTTAATCTTAAATACTTTTTAACCAATTCTAAAAATCACCAAAGTATAGAACAAATAGCTATTCCCCCAGAAACCGATAATCAAAAAATTAGCTACCAAAAAATTGAACCAAAACCTCAAAATATTAAAATTGACCAAGACGGTAACTGGTTAGCCGAATATCAACTAGAGTCTGGTCAAGATTTAGAAATAAATATTTCTGGTCAAGCCAAAATAATTCATTCCAACAAGCATCAATTAAATATCGATGTTAATCAATATTTAAAAGCTCAACCATTTTGGCCAACCCAAGATTCAAATTTAATTGAAATTTCTAAAACCTTAAAAACTCCAAAAGACATTTACCAATATGTTGTTGATACTTTAAATTACAATGATTCAAATTTAGAATATTCAATTAGAAAAGGAGCTGATAATGCTCTTTTAACCCCAAACGAATCACTTTGCACTGAATTTACTGATCTTTTTGTAACACTAGCTCGTATTAAAGGAATTCCCGCCAGAGAAGTTGAAGGGTTTGCTTACACTAACAACTCTAAAATCAAACCTGTTAATAGTAACACTGATATTCTTCATGCTTGGCCTCAATATTACGACACTTCTCAAAAAGCCTGGATTTCCATTGACCCTACTTGGGGGAAAACCACTAATGGAGTTGATTTTTTTACTGACTTAGATCCAAACCATTTTGCCTTTGTTTTCCATGGACTCGATAGTCAAAACCCACCTCCTCCAGGTTTTTATAAAAATAATCAAAATATTAAAACTGTTGATATTAAATTCTCTCAAAATGAACTAGCTAAAAATTATTTCCCACTTGAGATACAAACTCAAAATAAAAATATTTTTCAAAACCAAACCATAAAAATAACTAATTCCAATTTTAATGCTTTAACTAATTTAGATTTCACTATCGACAATACAGATTGGGGTTATCACCTCGATATCATTGCTCCTCTTTCATCGATAGAAATAAAACTTCCAAATGTTAATTTATCTAAAAAAATAAAAATTAACATTCAATCAAATAACACCCAAACAACAAGTTTTTCCGTAAATAATCCTAAATTTTATCTAAATTTAATTATTATTATTGCTTTAGCTATCACTCTAATTGGAATTGGCGGTATAATATTCAATAAGAAAAAACATCATCAATGAAAAAACTACTTAAATTTACTCTACTTTTAATTTTCTCCCTTATTACTACTAATCAGATTTGGCAAAATATTTATTTCCAAAGTGTTCCTGGAACAATTATTAAAGTAGCCCTTGTTTTAAGTATTTTTGAATTAGTCTTAAAACCTATTATTAAACTTTTACTTCTCCCTATAAATATTTTAACTTTAGGAACTTTTAGAATCGTCATTAATACCTTTGGACTTTATTTAGTTACCTTTTTATTTTCTGATTTTCAAATTAGAAATATAAACTCCCCAGCCACTAGTTTTCTAGGTTTACAAATCCCAGAATTTCATTTTACTAATTTTTTCGCTTATTTAGTAACCTCTTTTACTGTTAGTTTTATCCTCTATTTTTTTAATTTAATTCTTCATAAAAAACCTAAAAAATCATGAAAAACATCTTTGCTATTATCCAAATAATTCTTTCCTTAATTTTAGCTACTCTTATTTTCCTCCAATCAAATGGGGACACTGAATCACGTTCTAACATTATGTCTTCTACTACTTTTGAAAAAAGAGGTTGGGAAAAAGTTATGTTTAATATAACTATCTTTGTTATTGCTCTATTTTTAATTTCTTCAATTATTCAAACTCTTATCTAAAATTGTTTACCAAAATTCATTTCAAAATAGAATATCTTTTCTCTTATATCAAAAGAAAATTTGTTTTCTTTTTAATCGGATTTATTTTTATTACCCTGTCTTTTATCTTTAGACAACAAATAGTTGATTTTTATAATTCACCCAATTTCCATACCCAAATTATTGGACTAGAAGGTCTCCATACTACAACTAATCTTCCTGAGGAAATTTCCAACAGGATTAGTTATGGTTTAACTACTATCTCTGAAAATAGTAAACCTATTAATTCCCCCTTAGTTAAGTCAATTAATATTGAAAATGACAATAAAGATTACATCTTCACCTTTAACGAAAATTTTTATTGGCATAACGGTAAAAAATTTAATAGTTCAGATGTTGATTATAAAATTTCTGGAGCTGAAATTATTCCTCTTTCCGATAACCAATTAAAAATAAGTCTATCAACTGAATTTTCACCCTTACTCTCAAGTCTTAATCAACCCTTATTTAAAAAAAACCTAGTTGGTTTAGGTCAATACCAAGTTAAAAAAATTACCTATCAAGATGGTTATATAAAAACTTTATCCCTAAAATCAATTGATAAAAGTAAATCTTCACTGGAATACCATTTTTATCCCAACGAAACTGATGTTATTAATGCTTTTAAAATTGGCAATGTTGATGAGATTAGAATAAATTCTTTACCTCAAGAATTTAATAATAGAAAAAATACCGAAATAACCAAAGAAATTAAAACCGACGATAAATATGTCGCAATTTTCTTAAATACTCAAAAAATTAACAATAAACAAATTCGACAAGCCCTTGCTTATGCCACTCCTAAGGCCAAAGACAAAAATGAGAGATGTTTAGGACCAATTTCACCTCTTTCTTGGGCATATAACCCAACCATTAAAGAATATAGTTTCAATGCCACTAGAGCTAAAGAATTATTTAATAAAGATGATCTTCCAGAAATTAATCTAACTATCAATAATCGTAACCTTTTATCCATGGCTGAAGAAATTAAAGATTCATGGACCAATATTTTAGGTATTAAAACTTCCATTTCAATTGTAAATCAAATCGATACCCAAAATTTCGATGCCATTCTCGCCTATAGCTCCACCACTAAAGATCCAGATCAATACTCATTTTGGCATTCAACTCAAACCAATACCAACCTTACCAAGCTTGATAATTCTCGTATTGATAAACTTTTAGAAGATGGTCGAACTATTGTTGATCCAATTGAAAGAAAAAAAACTTATCAAGATTTTCAAAGATACTTACTTGAAGAATCACCTGCCATTTTTATTTCTTACCCTGTCACTTATACCATCAGTCGGATAAAATAAATTATGGAGCAAAAAAAAGATACCTTAGGAACCATTTTAATAACCATTTTTTTAATTCTTCTTACTATCGCTGGCTATCTCTCTTATAAAAGTATCGATTGGGATGTTTTAAAAAAAATGGAATCTCAACCTCTTATTTTACCCACTCCAATCCCAGCTTCTCCTTCCGCTAATATTTCCACTAATCCTGAAATTTCAACTTCTTCAGCCACTTCTTCTAG
>CAYOXV010000003.1:0-1336 GCA_964408055.1 uncultured Gammaproteobacteria bacterium
GTGGGTGATGGAGGACTCGAACCTCCGACCCCCGTCTTATCAGGACGGTGCTCTAACCAACTGAGCTAATCACCCTTAAAAGTACACCTATTGTAGCAATAACCTTATTAATTTTAAATACCCTTAAAAATCAATCAAATTTAGCCAAATTATCGACCTAAAATTGCTGGTGCCACTACCGATAATACAGTGATAATTACTGCTGAAAGTATTCCACCCAAAAACACACAAATCATTGATTTTTTAAAATCTAATCCCAAAAACGCCGCAATTGCCGTTCCAGTCCACAAACCAGTTGTTGGTAATGGAATCCCTACAAAAAGAGTTAAACCAATCTCCATCGTTGTTTCTATCTTTTTAGCCCCTTTTTGAACTTTTTTATCAATAAACTTAGTGAATTTATGAAATATTCTAACTGTCTTCATCCAAGCCAAAATTCTATTAAAAAATAAGAAAATAAATGGTGCTGGTAAAAAACTTCCAATTAAACTTACAATAAAAACTAAAAAAGGATTAATATGATAAACCAAAATTCCCACCGGGATTGCCCCTCTTTGTTCAATTAATGGCACCATTGAAATCAAAAAAATCTTTAGTAAATTCATATTCACCAGTCTATCTTATTTATTAACCCTTTTCTACTATTTTATTTATGCCAAAAATTCCACTATCTTCTCTGCCACATTTACCCCAGTTGCCTGTTCAAACCCTCTAAATTGACATTGTCTATTTACTTCAAGCACAAAACTATTTCCCTCTTCATCCTTCATAATATCTACTCCACCATAATCTAACCCACAAACCTTAGCCACTTTCTCGGCTATTTCTTTATCCTTATCCGACAAATTCCACACTTCCACCCTTCCTCCTAAACTAAAATTACTTCTAAATTCATTTTCTCCCGCTGTTCTTTTCATTGCTCCAATTACCTTTCCTCCAATTACAATTACCCTAATATCCCATTTTGTTGGTAAACATTTTTGCCACATAAATCTTCCCAAGTCCTTATCACTAATTTTTTTTAAAAATTTTACTAACTTTTCTTCATTTCCTATTTTTCTCACCGATTTCCCTTGATAACCCATTTCATGTTTAATTATCACTGGATAATTTATTTCTTTTAAAGAAATCTGTTCTTTCTTATAAAAAATCTTAGTTTCTATCACTGGAATATCATTTTTTACAAATACTCCATATTGAGCTATTTTACCCATCCTTGGCCAATTTAAATAAGAAGTTTTATTAACACTCTTAATTTCATCTCCTCTTAATCTTAAAAGTAAATTCCTAGCTTCCACATATCGTCCATCTGCTGTGCCTGCTACCCTAAAATAAA
>CAYOXV010000003.1:1436-42566 GCA_964408055.1 uncultured Gammaproteobacteria bacterium
AAATTCCTAGCTTCCACATATCGTCCATCTGCTGTGCCTGCTACCCTAAAATAAATCGATCTAAAATTATTTTTGTTAATTAATTCATCTTCTACCCAAACCTGAGTTTTTCCATTTTCTATTTCAAACTTTAAATCCCTATACAAAGCGACTTTAATCTCGATATTTTTCTTTTTACCTTCTTTCACTATTCTCCCCACTTCATACTTACTCTGCCCTTTCTCTCTTATTAACACCAATATCTTTTTATCCATAATTATTTTTTTAAACCCACTAAAAACTTAATTATTTCTCTTGGTACATCAATTCCAGTTGCCTGCATAAAACCTTTAAACTGTGGTCCTTTATTTACTTCCCATACCACTGGTTTTTTAAAATCATTATCTCTAAAAGCCACATCTACTCCTGCCACCAACAAACCACAAACTTTCGCCGCCTTAGTCGCCATTTCTTTTATTTCCTCTGGTAAGTCAGCTACTTCCACCTTTCCTCCCATCGAATAGTTATTTCTAAATTCTTCTTTGCTTTGACTACTTCTCTTCATTATTCCCAACACCTTATCTCCCAAAACTAATATTCTATAATCACCATCATTTGGAATAAATTCTTGCAACATATATCGTCTCCCTTCATCAATTTCTGATCTTCTTAAATCTCTCACTAATTTTTCTAAATCTTTTTGGTTATCAGCTTTAAAAACTCTAGTTCCTCTATCTCCTCCACTCCCCTTTAAAATTATTGGAAAATCCATCTTGCCTTCATTCATTACTTTTAACAAATTCCATAAACTTCCATAAATAGTCTTTGGGACTTCAATCCCTGCTTTTTTTAAAGCCAACATTTGATAAGCCTTACAAGCATCACTTGGTCGTCCTTTTTCTACTAATGGGTCAACAATTATTACCTTATCTCGATCAATTGTATCTAAAACCAAATTAACTTCTTCCCAATGTTTCCCTGTTGTTCTAAAAAACAAAACTCCATAATCCTCAATTTTTTTATTTTTAATCTTTACTTCTTCTGTTTCCGTTTCATAACTAACATCGTTGTAAGAAATCAAATCTAAACTAACTTCCATTTTTTCAGCCGCCTTTCTTAAAAGAACCAAATGTCGGCTTAATTTACCCCCATAGAAAACTCCTATTTTTATCATATTTAATTTTAATTTAATTTATAAATATCTTTTTTTGCACTAACTAAAAATCCATCTAAATCCTTTCTTCCTAAAAGAAATTTCGTCCTCAATTTATGTCTATCAGCTACATTAACTGCTGTAGTAATTTTCTTTCCCTTAAGCCAAAAAGTTATTCCTATTACCGGTCTATCCTTCTTTTTACCTAAGGCCGATCGATAATGTCGATAATAAAGAATTTTATCATCAGTTAATAAACCCAAATCTTGGGCTAATTTTTGATCAATTGAACTTCTAAAAGCCCCAGTATCAATCTTAACTTTCACTTCCACAAAATTCTTTTTACCCTTCCCTAATTTTATTTTTATATCCTCCAATGGGCCCAATGTTTTTATCTTTTCTTTTTCTACCACCTTATCAAAGAAACTTTCTCCAAATAAATATTTAGCTAAAGTAATCGCATGTTCTACACTTCTTACTTCAATTTCATCTATTTTTTCTATTCGTGATTTTAACCCTGCCTTGTTACATATTTGAATTGAAAGTCCTGGTCTAGCATTCACTTCCAATACTTCTGGCCCCTTTTCTTTATCCAATACCACATCAACTCCCATAAACCCTAAAGTTGGAATTGCTTTTTGACAATTTATTGCCATTTCTAATATCTCTCTCCAAAAAGGAATCTTTATTCCATTAACCTTTCTATTCTTTTTCTTACCATAATCATAAATCCTTAAAATTGAATTTACTCCACCTTCAACTCCAAAAGTAGTAATTCCAGTTGCTAAATCAATTCCCAATCCAATTGCCCCTTGATGTAAATTTGCCTTTCCTCCAGACTTTTCTGTTGGAATTCTAAACATCGCCATCACTGGCACATTATTATAAATAATTACCCTAATATCTGGTGTCCCTGCCTTTGTTAAAGCCAAAAACAAAGGATGAATCTTAATTCTTTCTTCTACTAAAACCTTATCTGGCATCGCGTGTAAACTATATCTTCCCGCCAAAATTTCCTGACAATGTAAATTTAAATCACTAGTAGAAACTATATTTCCATTCATTTTTTGCCATTCTCCCGCCCATTTTCCTCTTCTTCGAATAATTAAAATCCCCTCTCCGCCATAGCCTGATTCTGGTTTTATTACAAAATTACCCTCCAACTCTTCCCATTTAAATTTTTCTAAATCCTCACCTGTCTTAAATCTTTTTATTAATTTTGGAACCGTCACCCCATTTTTCATTAATATTTTTTTAGTCTTAAACTTACTATCTGCAATAGTCTTACCTGCTGCTGTATTTTTTCTCAAATATACCTTATTCCTTTCATTCATAGTTAGAAATTGTCGGTATTTTTTTAACTTAAACATATTTATTTTTAATTATTTACTATCTAAATCCAAAACTTTATTTCTTTTTTTCTCTTATAGCACCCTTAAATCTTTTTATTTCCGACAATCTCATCCCCTTATAATTTCCTACTAATAAATTTATTACTAAAACTAAAATCACCACCATCTCAGGATATTTCAAAACCACTCCTTGAAGCCAGTCAAAATTCATCATAATTGCCCCAGTAATTGCCAAAATTATTGTCCCTACTGTTAATTTTTTTGCCTCTCTTTTACTCTTTACCAACTGAGTTCTAGTAAATTCTTCTGTTAAAAGAATCATGAATAAGATCGGGAAAATTGAAATTTGTCTAATATCAATTAATCTCACAAAGGAAGAAGCAATCATTAACAAAAAAGTTCCCAAAGAAATAAACAATAAACTAATTGCTCTAG
Organism: uncultured Gammaproteobacteria bacterium; assembly: GCA_964408055.1. Lineage (GTDB taxonomy): Bacteria > Patescibacteriota > Microgenomatia > UBA12405 > UBA12405 > WARW01. The sequence continues at coordinate 4,356 of CAYOXV010000003.1, forward strand.
CTGGCCAAAAATGTATCTTTAATTTTCTTAAAACTAAACTACTCAAAACCGATATTAATAAAATCATGGCAAATAAAACCAATCCTCCAAAAATACCCGTCGCTATGAAAGCAATTGCAATCATTGTTGGCATAAAAATTCCATAACCCGATAACCCCCCCATGTAATGTAGTACCGATATTAAAGTAGCGATCAAAGGCAATAATAATAGTAATACTATAGTATTACTAGCTACTCCTCTGTTCATGGCCCGATTAATCAAAATTTTTAAACCATTAAAACCATTCCATCTTTCTTCAACTTTTACTTCTACTGTTTTTATTTTATCTTCTACCAAATTACTTTTAACCTCTTCTATGGTTGGGACTAAAGTTGGAGAAATTGTTGCTGTTTGGCTTGCTTCAGTAGGAGTAATCGCCCTAATTGGAACAGCTCTTACCAAGACAATACTTAAAATTAAAAAACAAAAACCAAATACTGATAAAAGGGCAGCTTTTTTCATATTTCTATTATAGAAGAATTTAATTTAAATTATTTATTTTTTTAAATCTAATAAATTAAATAAATAATAATTTTACAGACTAATTTGTGCCGTATTATAGCACTATTTTATTAATTTCTATCATTTTTTAAAGATAGTCACTTTTTTCTCCCATTTAAGGTATAATTTGATCAATGAACAAATTATTAGCTGTCAACATTGGAGATGCCCTTTCCCTTGGTGATGGTGCCGGTAATATAGGCGATAAATATACTAGTGTTTCTCCTCTTGTTTCTTCCCTTTTAAAAAATTCCCTCGTTATTGCTGGTTTAATTTTTCTCTGTCTCTTAGTTTTTGGCGGTGTTATGTTTATTGCTAATGCTGGTAAAGGTGATGATAAAAAAGCCAGTCAATCAAAATCTGCCATTACTAGTGCCCTAATTGGTTTTGCTATTGTTTTTTCTGCCTATTTTATTATTCAAATTATTCAAGTTCTTACTGGTGTTCAGATTTTAAATTCTACGCTACAATAAACTTATGTTAGGAATATTTGGAACTATTGAAAACCCTACTAATTACACTTCCAATAATGGATCAGGTCTTTTCACTCTCTTAAGTAATATCTTAAAATTAGCTGGAGTTATTGCCGGATTATTTTTTATTGTTCAAATTATTATGGCTGGCTATGGTTATATTTCTGCCAACGGTGATCCAAAAAAAACTGAAGCTGCTTGGGCTAAAATTTATCAAAGTGCTATTGGTTTAGCTATTGTTGCCAGCGCCTTTGTTCTAGCTTCAGTCATTGGTAAAGTCTTTGGTATCAATATTTTAAATCCAGTTATTTATGGACCAGGAACCTAAATTATGAATCAAATAACTAAATTATTAGCTGTAGCTAAAGTTACCTATGCCCCCTTAGAAGGACCAGGTATTCCTGTTAAAAGTCAAGATGGGGCTGGTGTTCAATTGGAAACTATTATTAGTACTGTTTTTGGTTTTTTAACTATAGTTGGAGTCATTTTCTTTACTCTTCAACTCATCTTTGCTGGTTATGGTTTTCTTTCTTCTCATGGTGAACCAGATAAACTCAAAATTGCTCGAACTAGATTAACTAATGGCATTCTAGGTCTTACCATTGTTGTTATTGCCTTTGGAGCTGGTGCTTTTATTGCTAATCTTCTCGGGATCCAATATATTTTTAATCTTAATGAATTTATCGGTTCAATTAAGTTAACTAATTAATATGGATTTCATTAAACCTATCTACGCTCAAATTATCAACCCAGCTCTTAAAGATTCTGAAAGCATTGTCGCTGATCCTAGTACTTATGTTAATAGTGTTATTCAATCTATTTTTAGTGTTTTCTTTATAGTTGCTGTCGTTTATTTTATTTGGCACTTTGTTATGGCTGCTTATCACATGATTTCTTCTCAAGGTGAACCTGATAAATGGAAAGCTGCTCAAAAGTCTATTCTTTATTCTCTAGTCGGTATTGTTTTGGTCTTTTCCATCTTTGCCATTCTTAAATTTGTTGGTATTGTTACTGGTGTTCAAGGGTTACAAAACCTTAAGTTAATTTGGCCATCACTTTAATATTTTATTAATTACTGTTATCATCAATTAATTATCAATTAATCATTAATTAAAAACATGTTCAAAAACATAAAAAACAAAATTCAAATGTCAGCCATAGCCGCTCCAATTTACGCTGCTGATACCCTAAAACTTACTACTGAAGGTGGCAGCTTCAAAAATCTTGAAAATTTAACTGCTGGTGGTATTATTTCTGGAGCTATTAGCTTAGTTCTTATTATCGTTGCTTTAGTTTTCTTCTTCATTTTAGTCATGGGTGGTCTTCGATGGGTTACTTCTGGTGGAGATGAGAAAAAAGTTGGTGAAGCTCGTGCTCAAATTACCAATGCTTTAATCGGTTTAGCTATCGTCTTTGCTGCTTGGGCTATTATGAAACTTATTGGCACTGTCTTCGGTATTGATATCCTTGGAAATCTTACCATCCCTTCATTCCAATAAATTAAACAAATTAATTTAATTTTTAAACCCCCTGCGAGTTAATTCAAAGGGGGTTTTTAGTGTATAATCATTTTATGTCAAAACTGCTCAATTTTTTTATTCCTAAACCAGTTTTTGCTCAAACCCAAAAGTGGGAAATTATTAATTCTAAATGTGTTGGTACTGGTGAATTATCTGACGTCCCCACTATTAAAGGTTTTGAATGCCTTTTTTTTAACATTCTCCAAATAATTACCACTCTCGCCGGATTAATTTTTTTCTTTATGTTTATTATCGGTGGTTTTAAATATCTTACTTCTGGTGGTGACCCAAAAAAAACTGCCACTGCTTCTTCTACTTTAACTATGTCCATTATTGGTTTAGTTGGAGTTATTGTCTCCTGGTTAATTCTTCTCCTTATTAAAAACCTAACCGGAGTTGATGTTACCACCTTCACCATTCCATCCGGCAACTAATGACCAAAAAAATCCTTGTCCTTATCTTTTTTTTACTTATTCCTTTCAAAATTAATGCTTCTTTTGTTTATGCCCAAACACCTACTCCAGAGCCTGAAGAAGTCGAAGAAAAAAAAAGTGGTTGGGAACAGTTCTGGGATGATTTTTTAAATATAATTATCAATATCAATTCTAGTCTTAATTGGTTTATCCCTAAAAAAAATGTTCAAATATCTTGTGAAAAACAGACAAACTTCACTGATTATAATGCCATTAACCAAAATTCCAATTCTCGAGCCCAAAGTAATTCATCTCAAAGATACCGTAAAGGTACCTATCTTAAGGCTATTTTAGATGGTGCTTATGACGACGATACCATTGCTTATCTCTGTAATAATGTTTGTACTAATTCCAAAACTAGTGATGAAGGTTGTATTGACATCAAATATTCCACTCTTGTCTATTATTTTTATCAAAAAGGTGAAAAAATCCTCTATGACAAATCTGATTCTAAAAAAACCATAGATTATGATTCCACTAAAATGGAATCCTATAATTACACTATTCCCCAAGGCACTGATTCCTATTTCAAAAATCTTTATAACAATATTTCTCAAATTCCTCAAGGAGCTTACCAAGGTGAAGCTGACACTGCCGCTGGTTCCAGTAGTGAATTAAATGGAAGTCTTCGAACTTTTATCCCAGCTTCCGCTCAAACAGAGAAACCCCCTTCTGATATTACTAATACTGATAATGCAGAAAAGATGACCAAAGATAACGAATATCATCAACGAGCTCTTTACTCAAATTTTATTCCTGCTGAAAGTCAAAAAGTTTTAGGAACTACTACTGATTCACTTAATAATGGTCAAATTCTTGGTATCAGTACTGATACTGACACCCTAAAGAAAATTTTTAGTGATGACCTCCATCCCGCTTCTTGGCAAAATAATCAAGTTCTTATTGAAGAAAGCGATGAAGATGCTAAAAAAACCAGTCGTGGAATGAGCCAATATGGGGCTGTCGGTATGGCCTTATCTAATCTTGGATACGAACAAATTCTTAAAAATTATTATGGTGATATTAAAATTGTTGATATTAAAGATTATGTTTCCAACCCAAACAATATCACTATTAATGTCCACACTCGCAGCAATGATTCTATTTCCGATAAAACAATTTCTCTTAATCTAGAAAAATATCTTAAAGGAATTGATGAAATTCAAGATTACATTGGTAAAAAAAACGGTGGTATGAATATGCTCAAAGCCCAAGCTATTGTTTCTCGAACCTATGCTTTTGTTCGCACTGATGGTTTCAAAAATACAATCAAAGCTACCCATGCCGACCAACTTTTCACTTACAAAAAAATAGGGAAATTACCTTATCTTAGCCAAGCTGTCGACGAAACTAGTGGAAAAATTATTGTCGATAGCACAACCAATCAACCATTTGAAACAGAATTCAAATCTAAATTCTGTGGGCCCTCTCTTTCTTATCAACCAAGCAGTATTTCTGGCCGTAGTAGTAATCACACCAACCCCTCATACACTTCAAGTCGATCTTATGAAGATATCGCCTACCAGAAACTTTACGATAAAAGTATTGATTCCACTTGTAATTAACAACAAATAAATTTAAACTAAAATATGAAATTAAAAATTAGAAATATTATCAATCGTCTCAATCGTCGTGATCTCACCCCAACCCTAAAAATCCCCAAATTTTTTAAATTTACCCTTATCCTAATAATAATTGTTTCTACTTTCTTTTTAGTCAAAAACAATTTCACTAAAGCCGAAGAAGTTTCAATTTATACTGAACAAGGAATTGAAAATCATCCTGTCCTAACAGAACAAAATAACCGTGAGAATGGAAATAATTTATCAAGCTGGACCAATTCTTCATTAGCTGCCAATGCCGGTGCTGGGTTGGAAGCCACTTCTGGAAAATTTGAAACAGATAAATTAGGTAAAATTAGCTGGGTTCCCGGAGGAATGATTGGTCAAACCACAAAATATATTGGTTATCTCTACAATGCTCCTGCTTCCGGTACCCTTTATATTGCTGACAATGTCAACAATTTCATTGGTAAACCTGCCTATGCTCAAAGTGGAATTGGCTATACTGGGTTACAACCACTTCTCCCAATTTGGAAAATTTTTAGAGACATTATTTATATAATAATCTCTCTTGTTTTTGTGGTTATTGGACTTTTAATTATGCTTCGAGTCAAGATTAGTCCCCAAGCTGTTATCACTATCCAAAGTGCTATTCCAAAACTAATCAGCTCTCTTATCTTAGTTACTTTTTCTTATGCCATTGCTGGTCTACTTATTGATTTAAGTTATGTTCTCCCAGGTCTAATCATTACCCTCTTCCTAAAATCACCTGCTATTAATGCTATTTATCAAGCCATGCTCTCTAACCAAATTGAAGCTCTTAAATTATTTTTTACCAATCTCACAGATATCAATGCTACTGTTCTTAATAATGACTTTTTAAACGGTGCTATAAATCCAAATCCCTATATTCTTTTCGCTTATGTTGGTCAAATGGCCCCAATGGCAAATGTTATGGGAGTGTTAGTTTTACTTGGGCTTGCCCTAACCCCTACAATGGGAATAAGCGTCATTCTTGGTGTCGTTGCTGCTATTCTTGCTCCTTTAATTCTTTCTATCATGATTCTAATTTGGATGATTAAGTTCTTTGTTGGTTTACTTAAGTGTTATTTCAATGTTATTTTAAAAATTATTTTAGCTCCTTTAGAAATTGGCTTAGGCGCTATCCCAAATATGAAATTAGGTTTTGGTAGTTGGTTTATCGGACTAGTCGCTAACCTTATTGTTTTCCCAGCCTGCACTCTCTTTATATTATTAGTTGTTATTGTTGTCCATACTATTCCTAATTTAGGTCTTTGGGCTCCAGATTTAATTCAACTTACAGATGCTAGTTTTATTGCCAAAACTTGTATTGGCCTTGGAGCTCTTATGCTTCTCCCTAAACTTCCAAAATTAATTCCAGAAGCTATCTTCCAACTCAAACCATCACCATTTGGTACTGCTATTGGTGAAAGTGCTAAACCACTTGGTAATTTTGGTAAAGGTATTGGTAATACGGTTGTTAGTGGTGCCCGTGGAGGAATTGGTGATGCTATTGGAAACAGAGTTGCAGGAAGCAACTCTAGATTAGGTAATTGGATTTCTGGTGGTAGACCTCCAGTAGGTGGTGGTAATCCTCCAGCAGGTGGTGGTAATCCTCCAGCAGGTGGTGGTAATCCTGGCCCTCATACTCCTTAATTTATTTAAAAAATATGAACAAATCACTAAAAATCAAAAATAAATCAAAAATAAAACTCACTACTAAAAAAGTAATCCCTCCTCAAACAAAACCAAAATTAGCCCCTTAAACAGTTTTTTATTTACCCTTTATTCCATCAATAAAACCTTTAAAAAAGACTCTTCTTCCTGCCCTTCTTCTACTTAATGACATTGCTTGTGCAAAATTATATTCTTTACCACTAGATTCATCATGAGCAATAACTTGACTACTTATCCAATTCCACATACCCTCATTTAAAAAAGAATCAGCTGTTGTAGATAATTTAGTCTCCACCATTGCCTTCCTCAAATCCATTAAATTATAATTATCCCAACCTAATCCATCTTTAGTTGCAACCAATTCCAACACACCCAAAGCATATTTTGAACGTAAACCCTTTTTACCTTCACGTGATTTTTTCCCTACTATTTCTTCTCCATTCACCAAAAATTTTTCACCAACTTTTTTAACATCATTGTCCACTCCATTGATCTTATATTTTGAAACTCTCTTTCCTGTCCGATAATCATAATCATAACTAAGTTCTACTTCCTTCCACCCTAAACCAGGTAAATTAACTATATCTACAGAAGGATCTGTTTTACTAAAACAATCCACAATAGAATTAAAATAATTAGCCCCAACCGCAACCATTTTCTTAGGATCTGGTGCATTGTCTAAAAACGCCTGTTTAACAGGTAAAACTTTACTCATCATTTCCTGTGTAAAATAATATACAAAAGTATTTTTTTCATTATTACCTTCAACGAAAATATCTTTCGCCTCAATCATTCCTGTATCGTATCGACCAGACATTCTTCTTAACCATCCTGGAGTCAAACTTTGGACATCCATATTAGACATTGCTCCCACATTTTTACCTTTTCTTGCATCATCAGCCCTATAATAAGCAAAATGAACACATTCAGCAAAATCATCACCATTGACTAATCCAAAATTAAAAGTAGATCTTTCCCCTGAGGCACTTACTAATTTATGTGCCAATTGATATGCTTTAGCTGCATCCATTCCAGTAGATTCTTTTATTTTTTTAATGATATAAGTATCCACTTTTTGTTTTCTACTTGAATTAGAATCCATCCAATATCCATTTACAAAACCCTCTATAGTCGTTCCCTTATCGTAAGGAGGATTAACCAATTTAAGTTTTAAAAGATCTATCGCCTCATCAGGACTAATTTTCATATCAGGGTCAGCTACCATTTCCTCTAAAACTTTTTTATAATCAAAATTAGCTCTTTGAATCCAATCCCAAGCCTCATCTACTGGTACACCAAACTTCTTTTTACCCGAATCACGTAATAAAAATTTTAACCTTTCTTCGGTAAGAACCCTATCCGCCTGTCCTATCTTGTCAACGGCCACTGATATTCCACCTCTATCTGATAATTTAAAAGCAGAATCTTCCATATAATAAGCCGAATCATGTAAAGCTAATCTCGATCTAATCATAAGATCTACATCCTTATAAGATATAACATCCGGATTAGTCGATTTTTCAGAATACATTTTTAATCTAACCTGATCCAATAAAGTATTTAATTGACGAGTATTTTCACTAATTTCATTAGTCGGGTAAGTTGAATTCTCTTGTCTATCCAACAAGACACTTGCATATTTAAAGGCTTTTTCTGGAGTACTAAGATCTGTTTCCTTATCCTTACCAAACACATCTTTAATTTTATCTGCTGCTTCACCAAATTTTTTAGCAGCCTCATCTATTTCCTTTCCATCACCAACTTTCCTTCCTGATTCTTCCATAACATTTTTAATTTCTTCTTTAATCCCAATATCTTTCATTCTTTCTCTACATGTCTCAACATACATTCTAACCAAAGATCCACCATCTTCTCCATCTTTTTTCTCCCATTTTTTATAAAACTTTCCTCGAGTCTCATCACTTGCTTTGTCAAACAAACCTTCCTCTTCTATCCTCTTATTAATTATCAACAAATCACTTTCTTCTTCTTTTGTTATTTTCCTTTCTTTAATAAATTTACCTACACCTTTCACTTCTTCTACAAGAAGACTATCAATATCTTCCGCTGATAATTGATCAGTAACTAAATCTTTTCCTAAAGCACTTGCATTCATTGCTATAAAAACAGCATCAACCATACTATCCCTGTCAGATTCAGCCACTTTCTTATTACCATTAGGATTATCACAAGCTTCCAAAATCGATTCAAATGATTTATATCCTGGAGTTCTCCCATATTTTTCCAAAACTCTCAAAGCCAATTCTGAACCCTTTTGTTTATCTTCGCTACCAAAAAACTCAACATTATTTTTAAGTAAATCAGAAGCATTTATTTGAGTATTTTTTATCTTATCTGTTTCTATCTTTACTTCAATGTTACGACTAAACCTCTCTTTAAAGAGATCGCCTCCCATTGGTTGAATTTCACTCATATGCCCAAATTATACCAATTTTATTATTTCAATACCATCAATTCTTCAAATTCCTCTTCCCCTAAACTTTCTTTTTCCATTAATACTTTAGCCACTCTTTCCAATTTTTTCTTGTTTTTAATTAAAACTCTTTTGGCCTCAGCAAATGCTTCATCAACTAATTTTTTAATTTCTCTATCTACTTTTGACAACATCCTATCAGAAATTTTTGATGGTTCCATATAAGCTTTCCCAAAATCCCCTATATCAATTTGTGGTCCTAAATTTATTGGTCCTAATTCTGACATCCCCCATTCCACCACCATATTTCTAGCAATATTAGTTGCGTGAGAAATGTCTGATGATGCTCCAGTAGTAATGTCTTTAAAAATTATTTCTTCTGCCGCTCTTCCTCCCATAGCCATAGCCATTTGTTTTATCAACTTATCCTTTGTCATATGAATAATATCTTTCTTAGGCGGAATTAAGGTAAATCCTAATGCCATTCCTCGTGAAACGATTGAAATCTTGGAAACTGGGTCAAGACCCTCTGCATGATTTACAATTGCATGTCCCGCCTCATGGTAAGCAGTCATTAATTTATCTTCATCAGTTTGATTTCTTCTTTTTTCTGATCCCATTTTTACCTTCAAAGATGCCTCTTCAATGTCCTTAGCCTCAATTTTAATTTTATTAACCCTAGCTGCTCCAATCGCTGCTTCATTTAACATATTTTCTAATTCTGCTCCCGAAAAACCCACTGTTCCTTTAGCCACCGTTTCCCAATTTACATCATCAGCAAATGGTTTCCCTTTAGCATGTATTGCTAAAATTTCTTTTCTTGCTTCAAGATCAGGCATTTCCAATACTACTCTTCTATCAAATCGGCCAGGTCTTAATAATGCTGGATCAAGTAAATCTCCCCTATTAGTTGCTGCCAATACCACTATTGCTGTATTAGCTTCAAATCCATCCATTTCTACCAAAATTTGATTTAAAGTTTGTTCTCTTTCTCCATGACCACCATCCATTCCCCCTCTAACTCTTCCAATAGCATCAATTTCATCAATAAAAATAATTGCCTTTCCTGCTTTTTTAGCAGTTCCAAATAAATCTCTTACTCGTGAAGCTCCAACTCCTACCAACATTTCCATAAATTCTGATCCCGCCATTGAATAAAAAGGAACGTTTGCTTCTCCAGCTGCTGCCTTAGCTAATAAAGTTTTACCTACTCCACTTGGTCCTACTAATAAAACTCCCTTTGGTGCCCTAGCCCCCATTTTGTGATATTTTTCTGGATGTTTCAAAAAATCAACTACTTCCATCAAATCATCCTTGGCTTCTTTTACTCCAGCCACATCTTTAAAAGTCAAACTTTGTTTTCCTTTAACAAATAGTTTTGCTGTTGATTTCCCAAATCCAAACATACCACCACCGCCAGCCCCACCAGATTGTTTTCTTAAAAACCATAAAATAAATAAGATTGGTATTCCCACTGACAAAACTAATGTTAATACCTCACCCAACATTTTCCATCCCTGTTTATTATCAACTTTCAAATTAACTTGAGCTAAATCTACCCCTTCTTTTTGTAAAATTTCAGTTAAAGAAATTGAAGTTTCTTTTGAAGAAACCAAAACTTTATCTTCACTCTTTAGTTGCGCTAAAATTTCATTATCAGTCACTGTAATTTCTGAAATGTCATTTTTCTTAGCTGATTCAATTATCTGAGAAATCGGTACTTGTGATATATTTTCTGACACTAATAACTGTTTTAAAGTTGATATTACCCAAAAAATTAAAATTACGTAAATAATTGTCCTAATTATTTGTTTTGGTCCAATCTCAATTTTTTTAATTTTTACTCCTGGTGGTAAATTTTTCAAAAATTCATCATTAATATTTGATTTTTTATCCTGTTTTTTGGGATTTTCTTTATTCTCACCCGTTTTAACCTGGTCTTTAGAATCCTTTACCATTTTCTTAAATTTATTAAATATCTCTTGGCTTTTTTTCATCCTCACATTATACCATTCAAGCCAATCTCTCCAAACTGTTAAAATAAATTAATATGTCTGAAACCAAAAACGAAATTCCACAAGTCATTCAAGAAATTACCCAAGATCAAATCAGACAACAAAATCAAGAAACAACTTTAAAAATTCTAAACCAAAACTCTGAAATCAAAAAAATGATAAATACTATTTCTGAAAACCATCAATTAAATAATTTTGAAGATAAAAGTAATATTCCTATTCCTTTTTCATTAATTGAAAGAAACAAAACTGATATTTTTCTTCAATCACAAATCGTCACCGAATACCAAAAATTAGTTAAACAAATTAACTCTCCAAAATTAGCTTTTGAATATCCTTTTATCTTAGTCGGTCATCAACAAACAGATCCAGATGGTTATCAATATATTGTTTTTAATGAGTTGGTTCACACTCAAAAAGACGCCACCATTTTAGAAAAAAATGAAGTCGAACACGATCCAAACAAAATCAGACAAGCTTTAAAAAAAGGTGACGTTATTGCTCTTGGACATACTCACCCATATCTAACTGACAAAGAAACTTCCAATTATTTTACTAACAAAATTAACCCCGATATTAAAGATGAATATCATATAAAAAGAATCGGTTTAAATCTATCTCTCCAAGATATTTACAACGGTATTCAACTTAAAAGAGGATTACCAAACAAAAATGTTTATTCCTGTTTAATTATGTACAATGGCGAAATTGGATTAATCGATCACAACCAAAATAGTATAACTAAGGCAAATAATATTATTGGTGTTACTGAAAAAGAAATAATAAACATTCCCTCACCTAATTAAATTTTCCGCATTTTCCCCGTTTTTAAACCGCAACTAATATTTACTCAACTCTATTAAAAGTTCTTTGTTATCATTTTTTGCCGCATCTACCCAAAAATCATGGTTACAACTTTCACATTTAAAATAAATCCTAAACTTTTCACTTCCATATTCACTTCTAATTGGCCTCATTAATCCTCGACAATGGCTCAACCTATCCCCTGGTATTTCCTCATCTACATGTTTCCCCCATAAACAAATTGGGCAATGATCAGTTGTTCCACTCCCAATTACCTTTTCTCCACAAACTTCACAAATAAAATCCTCCACTACTTTTTTCATTTTTCTAACTCTACCCCCATTTTAATATCCTTATCTAATTTTTGATTAAATAAAAGTTTCCCTCCTACTAAACTTGCTGACGGTTGTACTTGCATTGGTTGCCAATTATCTGGGAATGAAATTAAATTTACTAAACTAGTCTCTCCTGATCCTGGTTGTCTTTGAATATAATTTATATAAGAAAACTTATTTTTAGAAGCTAAATCAAGATTACTAGTATATCTAATCTCTACAATTCTCTTTTTCATCACTGGTACCGTCATTAAAAATCCAACTTCTTTTTTCCCATTAATTTCTCTAATTCTTAAATCACTATCTTTATAAACTTTTTTGACAGTGGTATCAACTCCATCCATCACTACTACTTGAGATAAATTAATATCAATAGGTAAATAAATTCTCACATAGTTTTTATAATCTCCACCTGGCCAATTTGTATTTTTAGCCGTATTCTCATAAGTTATTTTAACTATTCGAGACAAAGAAGCATTTGTAATATCTACTGTTTGCTCCATATTTCTATATAAAAAGTAGTTAGCTTTATTAACCCCTAAATTAGATTCCACTACATATAAATAATCCATCACACAATTCTCTGTTCCACAACTTCCTTTATATATTTCCCCACTCCAACCTAAACCAGTCATTTTTTTAGCTATTTCCTGATTATTAAAAGCTAATTGAATTTCATTTTTTTCCAATAAATCTACTACCTTACTCATCATCTCTATCTTTTTAATCATCCCCAACCCCTTTATTTCTTCAAACATTTGTTTTCCTAATCCCCCTAAAAAACTAGCCTTTTGATTAGAACCTGGAAAAAATTTCTTTTCTGCATAAAATTCTGCCTGTTCATAAAGATTATCTTTATTTATTTTTTCATCAAAATCAGGCACATAAACCTCACCTATCACTTCTAAGATAGACCTAGCTACTGTTAAATCTATTCCAATAACTCCATTTACCCCAACATTAGTTTCCTTTTTCAAAAACCACTGAATATCTATTGCTGTTTCTGTAAAATCAGCCTTCCAATTAGCATCTCTCATATACCAATTAGCTTCTCCTAAATGATTTTTTATTTCTATCGGTGGTTCCACATGACCATCTAGTTGACCATCGGCCTCATAAATATCTTTTATTTCCAAATCTATTAATTTACCTTTATTAAAATTCAATAGTCCATAACTACCAATAAACCCCCCTGTAGCTCTTAACTCAGACTCATTTTGAAATAAAACTAAATATTTTCTTTCATTACCATCGAGTCCTAAAAATTCTGGCAATACTTCAATTGTTTCAATCCCTAGTCCTACCTGTTTTTTAATCTCACCTAAATTTTCTGTTTGTTTTTGAGCCTCCATCTTCCATTTACTTGGTAGCCAATTTAAATCCCCTGCTAGTCTTGCCTGTAATACTCCTAATTTATTGTCTAAATTTAATAAGCCTGATTTCATTAATTTTAAATTTGCCTCCCAATCAATTTCTTTATCTTGGAATATCCCACTCATGACTAAGTCAGCTGATTTTACTAAACTAATTGATTCCTTTTCAATTTCCAATAAATCAGCCATCACTTTTAATGAATTTTGATAATTTCTAAACCAAGCCAGATTATTTAATCCCCAATCGTTTATTCGCTCATCCATCTCCGTTACCTTAATTAAATCTCTAGCCACCATTTCACTTGCCTTGGCATATTTTTTAGTCTTTATTAGCTCTGGTACATTTTTAATGTTTTTAATTGTCAAATAAGTATTTAATCCCCAATCTATGGGTATTATTAAAAACAAAAGTAACCCCAAACCCAATATCAATAACCACACCCAATTTTTCTTTTTTTCTTCTTTTTTAGGTTCATCTTTTATCAAATTTTTTACTTCAACTTTTTTCCCATTACTCTCTCCCATTTTCTTCCACCCATCAGTTTCAAAACTAGCCAAAGATGGAACTTTGTCTTTATTTAATTCAAACTTAGTTATCTCCCAAAAATCTTCACTTTCTTCTTCAATTGATTCTTCTTGATCTTCTTCATTTTTAATCTCTTCTTTTTTTATTTCTTTTATCTCTTCATCTTTTTCCATTAAACTATTTATTTCATCCTCAACTACTACTTCCATTTTCAGGGAAGACGCTTCTTCTGTTTTTAAAACAAAACCATTTTGTTTTGTTTTTCTCTTTTTTCTATTTTCATCATCCATTCTAGAAAAAAAATATTGTAAGGTTTCTTCTATCCCATCTTCAAAATTAATCTTAGGTGACCATCTTAATTTTTTTTCTGATTCACCTGCCCTATTATCTTCATCCTCAAATACTTCTATTTCTTTTTGAAATACTTTCAATTTAGTCATCTTTGCCTTATCAATTAAAATTCTTGCCAAGTCCTCAGAATTAATTTTCTTTCCTAATATCAAAAAATTCTCTTTTTCAGTATTAGACAAAAAAATTGCTCTTAAAATTGCATCTACTAAATCCGTTACTTCTAATAAATTTAATTTTTGTTCCGATAATGGTATTTCTAAGTTTTTATTTTTTACTGCCAGTTTTAATATATCTGTTAAAAAATTTTCCGTCTCCATTCCACTTCCATAAACTCCCCTAGCCTCTATCAATCTCCAATTCAAATCTAAACCAACTAAATTAAACTTTAATTTTTCTGCTAATTCTTTGTCATCAATAGTTATAAAACTTATCTTTTCTCCCTTTATTTTATTTTCCTTCCAAATTGACAAGTCTCCTCTAAAATCAAAAACATAACTAAAGTTTCCCTCCACCTCATTTATATCCGATATCCAAGAAAAATTATTTAAATTCCCCAAATCACTTACAAAGTCTCCTACTCCCGTTACACTAATGTCTTTATTTACCAGTTCTTCGGCCAATTTTACCGCTACAAAATTATCTATCCCAATTATTAAAGCTGAGGGTTGTAGCGAATCCATATTTCAATTTTAAACTAAATTTCAAGCAATTATTTAAAAGATTAGTCTTTACGGTATATTTTCGGTTAATTTGCGGAGAATTTTGAAGTAATAAGTTCCAACTCTATCAAAGTGTTCAGATGAAACGTGAAAAATTGTCATAACGGTGATTAGGGAAAATATTCTTATTTCTTTTAAAGAAAGTACTTATTTTATTTATTTGAAACTAAAGTTTAGGTAGGGAACGGAGAGGAATTTAATTTAAAAAATGTTCGGACAAGCTTCCATTGACCTAAAAATACTTAAGTATTTTTGTACTTATTTTAAACAGGGGAATATATCAAAAAAATTATCTCGTACTTTTCCTTAGGTTTATTATCATCAATCCAGCTGCTATAGATTCTGTTGCCACTGTTACCCAAGCCGCTCCTACTATTCCAAACCTTGGGATGGCTATTAGATTACCAACTATGTTTACTGTCAAAGACACTAACCCTATTATTAAAATCTGTTTTTGACCACCTCTAGCAATTACTGTAAAACCAACCAAATGACTAATATAAGCAAACACCATCGCTACCAATAAAATTCGCAAAATTAAAACTGATTCTCCAAATTCATTCCCTGCTAAAATTCTAATTATCCAAGGTGATAAAAAATATATTGTTGGTGCTACTACTAATATTCCCAATAGCATTAAACCAGTTGATTTCCAAAATAAACTTTTTTTATTTGTTTCTTTTATCGACATCATCGGGAAAATACTATTCACAAAAAAGTAAGCTGGTTGAATTAAGTTGCCATAAATTTTATAAGCCAATCCATAAAATGCCAACTTTTCTGACCCTATAAATTGTTTAATCAAGATTGAATCAACTGCTCGATCATATCCTGAAAACAAAATCATATATATTCCCATTGGCCAAGCTTCTTTTATAAATGATTTTAAAAAAGCCTTATCCCATTTTTTAAACTTAATTTTGCCAATTATTTTTTTAATCAAATTCCAACCTAATCCTAAACTTAAAATCCTTGCTCCTAAGTAAACTCCAAACACCCAAATTAAATTTATTGTCCCAGGCCAAATTAAAAGCATAATTACAAAGGTTAATGGAAATAAAATGTCCATCCATACTTTTAAATCCATTCTCATTTCCGTCTGAAAAATTATTTCCAAACTTCCTGCCATCGCCGTAAAACTAATCATTGATAATGCTATTAATGCTTCCCATTGAACTGTTCTTAATCCCGACCAAAAAATTATCAACCCTAAACCTCCTAAGAAGGCTAATAGGGAAGCTATTAGTCTAACCCAAGCTACTTGTATATAAATATTCTTTCTTTCTTCTCCTGACTCTCTTGATGCTTCTCTTACCCCAATTACCTTTGTCCCAAAATCCGCCAAGGAATCAAATAATAAAAAAATTGAAACAATTAACATATAGTTTCCATAAACACTCACTCCTAATCTTCTAGTTAATATCCCTGTCGTTACCAAGCTCAACAATACTGTTACCACCTTGCCTCCAACCTGTACCAAAGTATTTAAAATCGGCTTCTTCATCATGATTTATTCTACCTTGATTATTAAATTTAAATTACCCCTATTACTAAAACTAACAACCACATGTTCTGTGGTAGTGTTAGCCAATAATGGTCCATCATCCCACTTAAAACTATTACTCCAATAATTAATAAATCTTCCTTTGTCCATTTCTTAACTTTCCACCAACCAAATAATAACCAAGTTATTATTCCTAATCCTAATATTCCTATCTCCGAGATTAATAGTAATAAAATATTATGTACTGGTTGCAACCAAAAAATCTGATTATTTTTTTGAAATTCTGGTAAGTTAATTAAGAAGTTTTTCATTCCTACTCCAAAAAGAGGGGATTCTTTAATCATATGTAAAGCAGCTAAATTTAATTGTCCTCGCTTCAATAGACCATTTTCATCCCATCCACTTAAAAATCCTCCAATTGGATAATTGAAATTAATTATTTTGAATACTAAAAATAATAAAATTAATATCAATATTCCACTCTTCCATCTATTTTTTATTTCTTTAAAACTCTTTCCCAAAAACCAAATTAAAACCACTAAAGTCATTGCCCAAATAGTTCTACTTCCAGTCAAAATTATCCCCACTAAACCCAACCAAGCCACCATCCACCAATAAATATTTTTTTTAATAATTTCTGTCTTTAATGGTTTAAATTTTATCCACCAAATCAAAGCTACTAATAAAAATCCAGCTAAACTATTAGGATGAGAAAAAGTTCCATAAGCTCTTATCAAACCACTTCCAGCCACTGACATCTGAGCTATCCCAATTGTATTAAAATCAAAACTTCTTTCCCCTAACCACCACCATATTCCGTTTAAACTTCCACCCTTAGAAATTTGTCCTATTGCCAAAATACTTTCCAAGATTATCCAAAGGGGTATAACTTTAATCAAAAGATCCTTAACTATTTTTTTATTTTTATTTAAAAACCAAATCATCCACCCCATTTCAAATATTCTCAACCAACCCATTCCTGCCACCCATTTATTTGTTGCTAATAAAATATTTATTAAAACAAAAACCACTATCCCAATTCTTTTCAAGTTAAACCATTTTTTTACTTGATAAACTTTATTACTTGATAAACTTTCAACTATAAATAAACCCAACCAAATCAAATCAATCAAATATAAAGTAGGGGAAAGATAGTCTATTTTAATTCCTAAAACCAAACTCCAATCAAACCAAAAATGTTTTCCCAATTGAGTTGGTATTAAAAGTAAAAATAAAAACAACAATATTTTAGATAATTTCCCCAAATATCCTTTCACCACCAAATCTTACCACAAACCTAATTTTAAACTTTAAAAATTAAATGTTAAGCCTTAATTTTTATTACTACATGTCTTTCTTCACCTTCACCTTCAGATTCACTTATTACTTGTTCATTCTCAGCTATCATCATATGACAAAGTCTTCTCTCATAAGAACTCATATTAGCCAAAGATACTGAATTTCCAGTCTTAATCACTTTTTCAATTAAATTAGCCACCATTCCTTTAAGTCTGTCTTTTTGTTCATTTCGATAATTATTTACATCCAATAATACTCTTACATTTTCATCTATTTGAGTTCTTACCATTAAAGATAATACAAATTGAATTGACACTAAATTTCTACCTCTAAAACCAATTAAACTAGCTGGATTTTTAACCACTATTCCTACTAATACTTGGTTTTCCTCTTCTTCCATGTCTTCCACAAAAGCTTTTTCTACTTCAAAATTCATTTTAGCCAACAACTCGCAAGTCAAATTCAAAATATTTTCATTTCTTTTTTTATTATTCATAGTCGCTATTTTAGCATAAAGTTCACCAATTAAACGTTCAATCCTTATTTCTTATTTACTTTATTTACCACTAATTGTTGAGCAATCATTAAAGCTGAAGTTGTAAACCAATAGAGGAGTAACCCTAGTGAAAAATTCCAACCAATAAAAATTGTCATAAATGGCATTAAATACATTGATTGAGTTCTCATTGCTCCCATCATGTCATCTTCTTTATCTTTAGTTGATTTAACTACCACTTGATCAGCTTTAGGATTTGGCATCATCAACTTAGCACTAAAAAATTGCAAAACTCCTGATCCTAATAATAGAAATACTGGTAAAATCCAATTTAGACTAGCTCCTTGAGAAAAAAGATTAGCTGGAGTTAAAGCTAAGTCTCCACCTAAAAAACTTAAATCAAATTTAAAACTTTCATCTACTCTAAAACTGCTTATCAAATTAGTATTAATCTTTCCCATATCTCCCTTACCTTGAGCAAACATAGTCACCATATTAAAAGCTGAAAAGAAAATTAACAACACTGCTATTTGCAATATTTGAGGTAAACAACCAGAAAGGGGATTTACTCCTTCTTGTTTATATAGTTCCATTTGAGCTTTAGCCATTGCCTGTTTATCACTGCCATATTTTTCCTTAAGTTTTTTTAATTTTGGTTGCAATTCTCTAATTTTTGAAGCTGATTTTAAACTTGGCCAAACCAAAGGTAACAAAACTAATCTAATTAAAATTGTCACCACAATGATGGCAATTCCAAAATTACCAAACAAATAGTAGAAACCAAATAAGGCGTTAATAAATGGGGCAATAAATAAATTCATATTGATCATTTTAACAAATCTATTCCCTTTCCACCACCTGGGTGACATCTTAAAACCCTCTTAAAACCTAAAAATAATCCCTTAATTACTCCATATTTTTCTACTGCTTCATAGGTATATTCCGAACAAGTTGGTACAAACCGGCAATGTTCACCTTTAGAAATATATTTTTTATAAAACACCAATATTTTTAAAACTATTTTTTTCATTTTTTAAAAACCTTTTCCACTTCCACTACAACCTCTTCTAATTTTTTATTTAATATTTCTCTTTTAACTAAAAAAACTCCTCTCGTTCCTTCTTCTATATTTTCCAAACTTTTTCTCACTCCTTCACTTAAATACCTTTTTATCTTATTTCTATCTACTGCCCTTTTAGAAATCTTTTTGGAAATTATAAACCCAAACTTTTTCTCTTTATCTTCCTTTTTTAAAGTTAACAATCCAAAAATAGGGGAGTAAATCATTTTTCCCTTATTTTTAATTTCTAGAAAATCTTTTTTATTCCCAATTCTATTTATTTTTTTCAACACAATCTATTGTACCTTAGGTAGTTAATTTCTTTCTACCCTTGGCTCGACGTCTTTTAATCACATTTCTACCTTTAGCACTAAACATTCTCTTTAAAAAACCATGAACTCTTTTGTGTCTTTTTGGATTTGGTTGGTATGTTTGTTTTCCCATAGCTGGAATTTTACCATAAAAACAATCTATTTTATTAATTAATAATAAATTTTAAAAACTAATAAATTTAAACTCGTTTTGACCTCTTTCATTTTGTGGAAAACTCATCTATTATTAGTGTGGATAAATCAAATCAACCCCCGACATTGACTTCCAATTTCTGCCTAAAATTAGTTATTTTTAGAATTTTAATCTTATGGATATTAATCAAATTTGGAAAAATACACAAGAGGAACTTAAAATAGTTCTCGCTCCTGCTGTCTTCCAAACTTTTGTTAGTAAAACCCAACTTATTAGCCTTCAAAACAACAAAGCCACTCTTTCTTGTCCTAATTCCTATTTAGTTGATATTAACCACAAACGCTATTATGAAATTTTTAAAGGAGCCCTTGATAATCAAACTAAAACCGATAATAATCTAAACTTTATTGTTCAAGAAAACTTAGAACCAGAAAACTCCAACCCCACTAATCACCCCGCTCCTTTATTTGAATTTGCCGCTAAACCACATCAAGTCAATAATTCACTTCATCCTAAATACACTTTTAATACTCTTATTGTTGGCAATAGTAATAATTTTGCCTATGCCGCTGCTCAAGGAATTGTTAAAAACCCAGGTCTTTCTTATAACCCATTTTTCATTTGGGGTGGGGTTGGGGTTGGGAAAACTCATCTTATGCAAGCCATTGGTCATGAACTCCTTAAAAAGAACCCTGACTTAAAAATAAAATATTTTTCTGCTGAAACCTTTGGTAATGAACTTGTTAACTCACTTAAAACTAAAAATATGAATCAATTTAAAGAAAGATATCGTAGTCTAGATTGTATTCTAGTCGATGACATTCAATTTATTGCTGGTAAAGAATACACTCAAGAAGAATTTTTTCACACCTTCAACACTCTCCATATGAATGGTAAACAAGTTATTTTGACTTCCGATCGTAAACCTAGTGAGATTGACCATCTTGAAGATCGTCTTGTTTCTCGTTTTATGGGTGGTTTAACAGTTGACATCCAACTTCCAGACTATGAAATGCGAGTCGCTATTATTAAACAAAAATTTAATGAAAAGGGGATTAAGGCCACCTCCGAAGCTCTTGATTATTTAGCCAACAATATTGAGTCAAATATTCGAGAAATTGAAGGTAAAATTCAACAAATTTGTATTCAATCAATTGCTAGTGGGGGAGGAGAAATAGATCTTTCTTTTGTCAAACGTTTTAATAATCCAAATGAACCATCTAGTGATACCCCAATTAAAATTCAACCTCGTCACATAATTTCTGTTTGTGCTAAACATTTCAATATTAAAACCAGTGATCTTTGTGGTAAAAGTCGTAAAAAAGAATTGGTTTTTACTCGTCATATTACCGCTTATCTTTTATTAACCGAAGGAAATCTTCCTTTAGAAGAAGTTGGACACCTTTTAGGAGGTCGTGATCATACTAGTATTATGCATGCTCGAGACAAAATAAATCAAAGCTTTTCCACTAATCCACAAACTCGTCAACTTATCAACCAAATAAAGGCTAGTTTTTAATTTTTATAAAATTGTCCACATTTTTAAATCACTTATCCACTATTTTATCCACACTTTAAAAATTATTTTCCCCCGAAGATTAACCCCAACCAAGTCAATTTTATAAGATAAAAAATCAACTTTTATCCTTAAAATAAACCAAAAAATCCCTTTCCACTATTAATTAATACAAAAAAACATCTAAAGATCGTCAATTTTATTATTTATTCCACTTATTAACCAACTCTAATAAGAACTAATACTAATTTATTATTAATCTTTTAATAAACCAAATTTTTTGATAATATAAGACAATGAAAGTGTCTATTCTCCAAGAAAATTTTAATTCTGCTTTAAACAATGTCTCTCGCTTTATTTCCACCAAAAATCAATTACCCATTTTAAATAATCTTCTTTTATCAACTGATAGTGGTCGTTTAAAAATATCAGCTACTAATCTTGAATTAAGTATTAATTATTGGATTGGAGCCAAAATAGAACAAGATGGGAGTACCACAGTTCCTCCAAAAGAAATTACTGAATTTATTTCCTATTTATCCTCTGGCAAAATCGATCTTTCTTTAAAAGAAAATAATTTATTATCAGTTTCCTCTCAAAAAACTGAATCTACTTTTACTACTATTCCAGCCCTCGATTATCCTGAATTTCCCCTAATTGATTCCAAAACTAATTTTGATATTGATTTTAATATTTTTTCAACCAGTATTTCCCAAATTGCTTTTTCGGCTGCTCTAGATGATATTCGTCCAGTTTTAACCGCTATTCTTTGTCAATTCACTAATGATAATTTAACCTTTGTTGCTACAGATGGTTTTCGTCTTTCCTTTAAAACCATTAAACTAGTTAACCCTCTTAATTTAAAAGCCGACCAAACCATTACTTTTTTAATCCCCGCCAAAAGTTTAATAGAAGTTACTAAACTCGCTAAAAACAATCAAAAAATCAAAATAGGTCTAACGAGTGACGAACACCAAGTAGTCTTCGTTCTAGACGACGTAGAGATCATTTCTCGACTTATAGAAGGGGACTATCCTGATTATCAAAAGATAATTCCAGAAAGTTTTTCCACTAAAGTGTTTTTAAACAAAGATGAATTTTTACAAGCCGTCAAAATTGCTTCTGTCTTTGCTAAAGAATCAGCCAATGTTGTTAAATTAAATATTAAAGCTAATAGTCTCGAATTAAGTGCTAATGCTCCTCAGATAGGCCAAAATAAAGCCAGTGTTGATTCTAAAACCGAAGGGGAAAATATAGAAATTGCTTTTAATTATAAATTTTTAGTTGATTTTTTAACTAATTGTAAAAGCCCTGAAATCACTATTGAATTAAATGATTCTCTTTCACCAGCTTGTTTTCAAGATCAATCCGACCCTTCTTTTACTCACATCATCATGCCTGTCCGACTTCAAGATTAAATTATTTAATTTTCTTGCCAAACTAAAACTATTTCTTCAGGGTTATCAGCTGTCTCGTTCAACCAATTTTCCAAATCACTTTTTGATTTATTAAAATCACTTCCCTTCATTTTTACTGACAAAGTATTCATATCTAAATATTTAGATACCATAAATGTATCTGTTTCATAAGGTAAATTGCTTTCTAAATTATATTCTTCGGTTGCTTCTTCTCCTGATAAGTATGTTTGTTGTTCTTCTGATAATGTCTCCCAAAAAGTATTTTTTTCCTCATCAGTTCCTAAACTTTCATACTTTTCAATTAATTCTTCATTTAAAATTAAAGATGTATTTCCAGTTGTGTTTTTACCTGTTGGTGACACTTGTTTTGTAGTTTCTATTGAAGTTGTAGTAGTAGAATCATTTTTGAAATATCCTTTAAAAAAAGCCAAAATAAAAATCACTGCTACCAAAAAAATAATTAATTTATATTTTTTTAAAAATTTCATTTATATAACAATTTTAAACCATTTAAAAATTAATTTAATTTTAATGTCGCTGAAATTAAATTGTGATCAGATAATGTTGTGTTAGTTCTGTAGGTTTTTGACGATACTAATTCAATCCCTCTATTTTTAGGGAATATAATCATATCTGTACACCGAGTTCCATAATTTTCATCATAAACAATATTATTATTAGCAAATATTCCATCAGATACTCCACAATCACTTGAACCAAAATTAAAATCACCCATTAAAACCCATGGAAGGGAATCTTTATTAATAATATTAGCTACATCTCTGGCTTGAGTATTACGACAACCAGGGTTAGGGTCAAGGTGAACATTATAAAAAGACATATACTTATTGTTTACTTTTAAAACTGTTTTTTGAAGAGCTCTTCTAGCATCTAGACCACATTTAGTTAAATCATTAGCAGCGTTATTACTCAATAGAACAGAACTTAAAAGAGAGTTTCCTGCTGAAGTTGGAGTATGGAAAGAATATTTTAACCCTGAACTAGCACTCACTCCATTTGTGATACTAATAGAACTTCCTTTATCAATTTCTTGTATTCCAATGACATCAAAATCACCTTCTCTTATTTTCAACCCTATTTCACTCGCAGTTGGATGTGATTTTTTATTTAAATTACCTATATTAAAAGTCCCCACTGTAAAGATACTAGGCAAAGAACCAGGGGTAGCAGCTGTGTCATTTAACACTCCATTAATTCTGATTATATGGTCGTATATTGTTCTTGAATTCTTTTTATTTTTATCTTTAGCCAAAAATATACCATTAGTTGTGTATTCATAAATTGTATCCAAATGAGGATTACTATTTTGTCTATTTGACTCAATAGTTTCTCCGTTTCCTATATATAAAACAGCGTGGTTACAGGCTCTTGATTTTCCATCCTCATAACAAGTGTTGTCCCTTATAAAAATATCTCCCACCTTTAAATCATCTTCACTTTTAATATTTTGAGTACTTAAAAATTCCCATCCCGCTAAACTTTTATTATCTAATAATTGAGAAGTTGATCCTAACTCATCTACTCTGTCTATCCCCATACACTGTAACCATACCCAACTGACAAATTTAGCACAATCCATCCCTTTGTAGGGATATTTATCTCCATCATTATCACTTTTCCCCCAATTTGAGCATGGGCCAATACATTTCCAAGCATCACCATCTCTATTGTATGGCACCTTATTTTCAATAGATAAGGCAATATCTCTTAAAATTGGTCTACCATTAACATTTGAATTACAAATAGGTACCGAAATATCTCCAATCGTAGTGTAATCATAATTACCAGGTATTTCTTCAGTATCTTCTTCGTCTGTTGGTGTTACTAAAGTTGATGCTTGTTGTTGCTGACAACCCAATAACATCATACAACATGCTCCAATAATTATAAAAGGTAACATTGCATGTTTGACCCCTTCGTATCCCTTATTTAGTACCCATCCTCCAAATTTACCATAATCTCTTTGTAATTTATCTTTAATATCAAAACTAATTCCTAATTTTTTTGCAATATTACCAAATATCTTTTTAAGTTTTTTAGCAATTTCTAAAACAATAATTATTACTGCTGCTATCCATCCATAAGGTCCAGCTGATGCTGCTGCTCCAGCTTTTGCCATCATTCCTCCAGCCACCTTTGCTCCAGCTTGTAATCCCACTTTTATCCCTGCAGCCATTCCTTTTTTTGCTGCTCCACTTAAAAAAGCGTTAAACATTGCTGTTGCCCCTTTTCTAAAACCCTGTTCAGCTATCATTTTTAAACCGTTTTGAGCAAAAACTTTTACTGCTTCATTTCCTATTTTTTGGACAAATCTTCCTGCCAAATTAACAAAAGTTCTATTTAACCAACCTCCAGTAACTTTATTAATCCTATCGGCCCATATTAAAACTCTATTTTGAGAAAAATTAAATCTATCTAAAAGGCTTGAATCTTTTAAAACTCCCATTATGCCATCAAAAGATTTAAACTCTCTCAATTTATCCGGCATATTTTTTAAGCCTGATAGTTTTTCCTTTATTTCTTCATACCTACTTTGAATTCCCTTTATCTCCCCACCTGATTTTTGCAACAAATTTATTATCCCTTCAACATCAGAATAAGCCCCTTCAGTTACTTCCCCACTATTTAAAATATCATCTCTACTATTTTCTATTCCCTTATCACCATAATAAACATCAGCTATAATTTTCCCCTGTTCCCTAACTAAGACAATTTGTTCTTCATTAATATCTGGGTTTAACCTAATTGTTTCTTCTTCAAATTCTCTTCTAAAATCTTCATTTTTCTTTTTCCTTATTTCATCAATATTATTTATTTCTATTTTTTTTGCTCCTTCAACCATAGCCTTACTGGCCATTTCTATTTGAGTATCACTTTCTCCTCCCTTTATCTCAGCTATTTTTTTTGATAATTCTTCCTTTTTTTGTTTATCAGTTTTAATTTCTCTTCCTTCAATAATTTTATTTAATTCATCTTCAAGTGTTTTTTTTAATTTTTCATCATCTCCTAAATTTTTAGATACTTGATCGACTAGATCTTTTTTTTCTTTTTCCTTTTTCTCAGTAGCTTTTTCATCATTATCTTTTTCAGCCTTTTTTTGTGCTTCTTTTCTTTTATTAGACTGAGATTTTTTCTTCTTTTTCCCCTCTTCTTCTTTCTTTTTTTTAGTCTTTTCTTTTTCCTCTTTTATTTCTTCTTTTTTTTGTTGTTTATTCCCTTCTTTTAGTTTTATTACTACCTCATCAATACTTTTTGCTGATTTTAATTCTACTCCAAAAAATTCAACCCTTTTCCCTAATGGACTATCTCTAAAAATATCACCAACTCCTCCTATTTTTTTGACTTCATTTAATATCCTAATTGTTTCTTCTCTAGTAGTTGGATCCTTTTCTAACCAATCTTTAATAATTTCTTTATTTGCCATCAATAAATTATATCCTAAATCAATTCTCTTTTAGACTATGCCATTACCAAAAAGATCATCATAATCCATTTTAGTCTTATCATCTGTGTTTTTAGTAGGGGATGGGTTTTCTTCAATTTTTTTCTCATCCGTTTTGTTTTCAAATACTGGTTTTGGATCTTTACTTAATTGTGGCGGTTGAGGCACTTTTACTTCTTCATTTCTAATAAAAATTGGTTTTTTAGCCTCCATCACCACTACTTCAGGTTTTGGAGCTTCAAATTTTTCTGTTTTTTGTATTTCCATTACCTCTGGTTTTTTTTGTTCTACTTCTTCAACCTTAATTCCACTAACTATGTCTGGTTTTATGTCCCTTAAATTTTCAACTGGCTTGTTTCCAACTATTTCTGTTGCTTTAATTTCCGTCTTAAATTCAGTTTTTACTTCCTTTGGTTTAAACTCCTCATTTTTAAAAGGTACTCTTTGGTCATTTTTTGAAACTGGAGAATCTTGTTTTACTTCTGGGATGGTTGATATTGGAGCTTTAGGTAATTCTGGTGTTTTTACTATTGGTGTTTCTGTTTTATTCCTTTCTGCTTCAAATTTTTGTTTTTTTAATACATCTTCTGGGTTAGAAGTTATTAATCCATGTTCATCATCAGATGATATTACCTGGATTGCTACGTGATTCTGTCCCGCAAAAAAGATCCCTTGTCCTTTATCAGCTGTCAGCAATAGTTGTTTTTCTCCTTCACTTAAATAAAATACTTCACCGATTTGATCAATAGCCGCCGTATGTTGTTTTAACAGAATTTGAATCGAACTATTGGTCACAATTTCCTTACCATATGGAGTTTCTAAAAAATCATCAACATCTTGAGTAATAGTTGTTACTCCTAAATAATATTTTCGACCCCGCTTTACAATTCCTCTTAAAAATGAAGCTGAATCTTCGTATTGCATTAAATACCAAGCTTCATCCACTACCAATATCCTTTTTTTAAGTGTTTTTTTAACTGTTGTCCAAATGTAATCCAAAATAATATGCATCGCTACTGGTCGCAACGTTTCTTCTAGATTTTTAATTCCAAAAACCACAAATGGATTAGTTAAATTAACTGTTGTTTTTTGATTAAATATTCCCGAAAATGATCCTTTAATATATTTTTCTAATCTAGCTGCTAGACCTTTAGCCTTTTCCTCTTCCATTCCAATTAATGCCTTATATAAATCTTCAATTAATGGAGCTTCTCTAGTTTGAGTAGTTGGGTCAGGGGTTATTCCTTTAGCTTTATATGCCTCCATTAAAGCTTTGTCTAAAATTGATTCCTCAATTGGATCCATATTACCCAACATCACCTTAAGTAATTTATGAACCGACAAAACTTTACTATTTAAAGCATTTTCTCCTTCTTCTTCCACTAAAGACAAATCAAATGGATTTATCTTTGATGCTTCACCATATCCAAAAGCAATATACTGTCCTCCAACTGCAGTCGCTAATTCACGATATTCATTTTCTGGGTCAATAACCACAATTTCTGTTCCCAGCATTAATGATCTCAATACTTCTAATTTGATCATATAAGATTTTCCAGCTCCTGCTGTTGCAAAGACAACTGAATTGTAGTTTGGCATTGAAAATCTATCAAAAATTACCAACGATCCGTTATGCATGTTTATGCCATACATCACTCCTTTGTCGTCAGATAAATCAGAAGATACAAATGGGAAAGTTGTTGCCAAAGAAGTCGTGTCCATGTTTCTGGTTATCTTCAATCTATCTTCTCCAATTGGTAATCCAGTTATAAATCCATCTTCCATTTGCAATGTCGCTCTTTTACTCACAATTAAAAGTGATCCCAAGGCTGCTTCTAAATTTTTATTAATCCTTTCTACCTCTTCTTTAGTTTCGGCTGATATTGTTATGTACAATCCAAATTGGAAAAATCTTTCTTCTCCCTTAACTAAATCTGCTTGTAAATTCATTGCATCCTCTAATTTTGCCTGGGTTGCTGGGTTAACTAATCTTCCTCTTTGAATATCAGTACTTATTTCTGCTTCCATTTCTGTTATTTTTCGTCTCAAATCATCCAAAATCTCTTTTCCATCAGTTGGATAAATATACATAGAAATATTTAAAGCCGCATCAAAATTTATTAATGACGACAACCAATTTATTCCTACAAATCTTGGATATGCTGCCACAAATAAACTTCTGTAATATTTATTGTCAATTCGAACATAATTAAAATCAACTTCCAAAGATGATGGAGCAATTAAATCTTTAGTTGTTACCAAACCTTTCGTAAAATCAGTTTTTTCCTCTTTACCCCCACTAATAGGTTTTACTTCTTCTACTACCGCTGGTTTTTTTAAAATTTTATCTAAAATCTTCATCTTCATTTTTATTTTGTATTAACTACTGGGGTATTAAAATCTAAATTTTGTAATTTTTGATTACCTTCTATTTCTTCATTATATATTCTATAAAAAAGCTCCATTAATTCCTGATTTCCTAGCGATTTTATATCCAACCCTAATCTTGAAAATAATCTCACTAAATGGTCTCTTTTGGGTTCCAAGTTTGCTTTTGCTTTTTCTATAATATATTCCTTTGGATAAGGTAGTTGTTCATTACTATTAGGTAGATTTAAAATTGTTTTTAGAGATTGTTTTCCTCCTCCCTTTATTCCTAATTCTAAACTAGAAAACTTTACCACTACATAAAAAGTTTTTGATAAAACATCATTCTTTTTAACTGTCTCTTCTACAAATTTTCGGTAGAATTTTATTCTTTCTTTAAGTAAAGGATTATTTTGTTTACTTTCTGCTCCTGTTAAGTTTTTAAGATAAGAAGTAATGTCTTTTACATTAGATCTAATTACAATTTGGATAGGAAAATTAAGCGAGTTTAATATCCCTCCATAGGCTGCCACTAAGGCAGATTGTTCTGGCTCTGACAAAAGGTCAAAATTTACTGATGATATTTGCATTATCGAAACACAAGAACCATCTTTCAATAACACTATTCCATCAACCACATCCTCAATTGGCAAATGTTCTTGAGTACTTCCTTTTATTGCAATTTTAATAGGATCGATTGGCATATATTTATAATATCCTAATTGTGAGCAATTATTTTAATTGGTTCTACTATTTGACCATTTAAATCTAAATTGACTCTATCAAAAATATAACCGGTTTTTTCAGCAATTATTAAATATCTACCATTAGCTAATGGGGTTGATATTTTAAATTGTCCCAGTGAGTTAGTTTTTAATACCCTTGAAGGGTTTCCATGTTCATCTTGAATTTCTACAATCACCCCGTCAACTATCTTTCCTTCATTACTTGTCGCCATTCCCACTATTACATTAGCTACTTCTGGAATATCTGGCATCGGGATTGTTCCAAAAAGGACTTTCCCTGTTGCTTCTAATTTTTCTGATTTTAATCCCAAATTAGCTTGTTCATCTCGCCAATTAGCTGTTTTTACTTCCTTATCTTCTTTTGTTGGACTAACTACCACTTCTGTTTTTTTTATTTCACCTTTATTTAAATTAGTGGCTACTTTTTCTAATTCTGTTGTTGGCCCTACCACCTTTTTTTTATTTCCATGTAATCTATCTTTTAATGATGTTGTTTGGAAAAAATCGTTAAAATTTCTATGTTCTTTATTTTCTTTTTCTTCATCTACTTTTTTTATTACTGTCTTAGTTGAAGTAATTACCTTAGTTGCATCCAAATCTAACCAATTTTTATTACCATTTTTTTTATAAGTATAAATTGTTGGTCTATAAATAGATTTAATAAAAGACATTATCCAGTTTTCTAAGGGTCTGTCTTCAAAGGGGACAAAAGCTAGCAATAATCCGCCTCCACCCAAAACCACCATCAATGGCCATTTAACTATAATTATTAATTTTGTTGCATTTATTAACAAAGCTAAAATAATTCCCACCGCTGCCTTCAAAAATTGCTTCAAAGTCATCTCTCCCACTAATTTAAATTCGTAGGATGATATTTGCTGTGGAATTGCATGTTGTTCCATTATTTAATTCTATCAGCAAACAGGTCAATTTTTAAATTAAATCCACTTCATTAAAGTAAAGATGTTATCAAGCTCTAAAGGGTTTTTTGATAAACTACGTCATGTCTAAACTTTTAGTTGTTGATGGTCATGCTGTTATCCATCGGGCTTACCACTCTATTCCAGAATTGACCCTAAATGGTCAACCAGTCAATGCTATCTATGGTTTTTACTCTATGCTTTTATCTGCTATCTCTCAACTCAATCCTAAATATCTCATAGTTTGTCTTGATTCTCCTGGCCCAACCTTTAGACAATCAGAGTTTGTTGGTTATCGAGCCAAAAGAAAAGTCCCAGATCATAGTCTTATTTCCCAACTCCCACTTTTAAAATCAACCTTAGAAGAGTCTGGCATTAAAACCTTTTCCATGGGTGGTTATGAAGCTGATGATCTTATTGCTACTGTCGTCAAAAAAGCTTCTAAAAAAAACTTTATTGATGAGATAGTAATTATCACTGGTGATAAAGATTTAATGCAATTAATCGATAGTAAAACATCTTTACTCATGCCTCTTCGAGGTCTCTCTGAAACAAAAATATTTGAGCCAGAGGATGTTGTTGAAAAATTAGGTGTCAAACCATCCCAAGTTGTTGATCTAAAAGCTTTAATGGGGGATATGTCCGATAGTTATCCCGGTGTTGCTGGTATCGGTCCAAAAGTTGCTACTGATCTTCTTACTGAGTATCAAAATTTAGACAATATTTACCAAAATTTAGATAACATCAAACCAACTATCAAAGAAAAATTGGTTAGGGAAAAAGAAAACGCCTATCTTTCCCAAAAATTAGCTACTCTAATTGACAATATCCCCATTAAATTTAAAATGTCCCAAGCCCGTTGGAATCAAAATATTATTTCTGGCTTAAACACTCTTTTTAAGAATTATAATTTCAAATCTCTTATTAATCGTCTTGATCAACCAGCCAAACCGAAACAAAATAGTTTATTTTAAAAGAATATGTCAAAAAAACTTAAAATAGCTCTAGTTCAAGATTATCTTAAAGAATTCGGTGGGGCTGAAGCTGTTTTTGAAACTCTCTCTGACATCTTCCCCAATGCCCCAATTTACACTTCCCTTTATAAACCAGAATTTTTAGGTCCTCATCAATCTCGTCTCCAAAAAAAATGGGATCATCGTATCCATCAAAGTTTTTTTGCATTTATTCCCTTTGCTCATAAACTTATCAGCCCACTTCGACTTCTTTCTCCTCTAGCTTTTAAATCTTTTGATTTTTCTAAATTTGATCTAATTATTACTTCAGCCACTGGTGCCTATTTCCCTAATTCTCTAAACAAAAAATCAGCCAAACTTATTTGTTATTGTCATACTCCTCCTCGTTATCTTTATGGTCTTCCTACTGCTAGAAACTTTACTAAAAATAAAATAATTAGAACCATTGTTGCTTTTACTAATCATTTTCTTCGCCTTAGAGATTTTCGTTTTTCTCAAAATGTCGATCAATATATTGCTAATTCCAAAACTACTGCCGCTCGTATTCAAAAATTCTATCGTCGTGATGCCATTGTTATTAACCCACCCATAGATCTCCCAAATAAAAATTCCCAAGATTTAATTTCTAATAATTCTAAATCAGATTATTTTCTCACTGGTGGCCGTCTCGCCCGTGCCAAACGTTTTGATATTGCCATTAAAGCTTGTAATCAACTCGGGCTTAAACTAAAAATATTTGGTCGTGATTTTTCTGGAGTTTCTGATGAATTAAAACAACTTGCTGGCCCTACTATTGAGTTTTTAGGTGAAGTTGATAATGACACTAGATCCCTACTTTATCAAAATGCCAAAGCTTTTATTTTCTCCGCTGACCAAGAAGATTTTGGTATGGTTCCAGTTGAGTCTATGAGTTATGGTTGCCCAGTTATTGCTTACAAAAGTGGGGGAGTTACTGAAACTGTCATTGATGGTAAAACTGGTGTCTTTTTCAATAATTTAACTAGTAAATCCTGTGCCAATGCTATTAAAAAATTTCAAAAATTAAAAATAAAACCATCCGATTGTATCTCTCGTGCCTCTGAATTTTCCAAAGAAAAATTTATTTCCAAGATTAAAAAACTAGTTTTATCTGTTTAACCATTTTTCTGCATCCAAAGCTGCTCGACAACCTTCTCCCGCTGCTACCACTGCTTGTTTATGTTTTACATTGACACAGTCTCCAGCTGCAAAAACCCCACCAATATTAGTCATGGTTACAAATTCACTATTTTTACCTACTATTACTTGTCCTGTCTCATTTAAATCCACTAATCCCTTTAAAAATTCTGTTGCTGGACTACTTCCAATTGCCACAAACAACCCATCTAATGGTAATATTTTATCGGTGTTAGTTTTATTATTAAACACTTTAACCGATTCCAATTTTTCTTGACCGATTATTTCTTTTATTTCACTATTCCACCATATTTCTATCTTCTGGTTATTTAAAACTTTCTTCTGTTCCACCATTGAAGCTCTAAATTCTTCTCGTCTATGGATTAAATAAACTTTTTTACAAAACTTTGATAAAAATTCAGCTTCTTCACAAGCTGTATCTCCACCGCCAACTACTGCTACTGTTTTATCTCTAAAAAACATTCCATCACAAGTTGCACAACCACTAATTCCATGACCAATCAACTCTTTTTCTTTTGGTAACCCCAACCATTTAACCGCTGCTCCAGTTGCCACTATTACTGATTTTGCTTCCAAAATCTGTCCATCAATTAATTCAACTTTAAAAATTTCTTCTTTATCAATTTTTTTTACTATTCCTGATTTTATTTCCACTCCTAAATTTTTCACCTGTTGTTGCATATCCATCATTAATTTGACTCCGCCTGTTCCATTTGGGAATCCTGGCCAATTATCAACTGTGGTAGTAATTGTTAGTTGTCCTCCTGGTTGGTTACCAGCAATCACAATTGTTTTTAAATCTGCTCGAGAGTTATAAATTGCTGCTGTTAAACCTGCTGGGCCTGATCCAATTATCAAAGTGTCAAAAATCTGATTATTTTCATTCATGAGACTATTTTATCATTCAATTCGGCTTTACTTTTTGGTTATTTTCCTCGATACTTAAACTTGATAACATGCTCAAAAAAACTCACTTAACTATTATCTTCATTTTTAAAATCATTAAAAATAAACGTCGGTTTTTATTTTGGCTTTTTATTAGATTTCTATCAGCCTTACTTCCTCTTTTAAGTATTTACCTTTTTTCTTTAGCCATTAAAAATCTTGAAACTAATGCCGTTTTTACTTCTGTTTTCTTTCTCATGATCTTAATTTTATTAGTCAAAGTTGTTGACAATTTTACTCGACTTAAATCAGTCTTTAAATTAGACGAATGTATTAGTGATATTGGTTTTGACGCTCATAATTATTTTAATAAAGATCTTAAAACTGAGACCAAAGAAGAACGTCATAAAATAGTTCAAGCTATTCGTAATTTTGCTGATGCCAGTTGTATTACTCTTAAACTCTTTTGCCAACCTGGGATGGATAGTGTTGTTTCTCTTATTGCCATTCCTACTATTTTATTTATTGTTGATTTCAAAATTTTTGTTCTAGAGGTAGCTTATATCTTAATTTATATGATTTTTGATTATTACACTACTCAAAAATATGTCAAGTTCAGAGACATTCAAAATACAAAAATAGAAAGTTATTATGCTAAATTTCAAGAGTCAAATGATATTGATTTAGAACAAAAAACTTTTACTCGTCATTTTACCCGTCTCTCTAATTGGAATTTTATTGAATGGTTTCTTCTTCAAAATACCGCTGTTTTCTTTTACACTCTTATTTTTGCCTACTCTATAATTGCTGTTCTAAGTGGTCAAAAACAAATTTCTGATGTTGTCTTAATTATGGGCTATGCTGCTTCTAGTCAAACATTTTTAAATTCATTTTCTGAAATTAAAGATAGTTTAACTGATGTCACTGTTGCCATTGATCATCTTGCTAAAAACAAACATATCTCCGCTGTCGATCTTGATGATTTGGTTTAAGTTATAATACTTTATGCCTGAACTTCCCGAAGTTGAAGTCGTTCGTCTTTTTTTGGAATCAAAACTTATTGGTAAAAAAATTTCAAAATTAGAAATAATTACCCCAAAAAGCTTTTTGGGTAATTCTAAATTAATCATTGGTCAAAAAATAACTAAATTTACTCGACTTGGTAAACAACTTTCTATTCATCTTCAAAATAAACTAATTATTTTATTTCATCTCAAAATGACTGGTCAAATAATTTTTATTGATCAATCTAAAACCATCCTCGGTCATCCTACTCCAAAAGAAGATAAAACTTCTCTTCCTAATAAATCCACCCGTCTTATATTTACTTTTTCTGATAAATCACGCCTTTTTTTCAACGATCAACGTAAATTCGGCTGGGTTAAAATTTTAACTCAAACCGATCTTGTTGAATTTCAAAAAAATATTGGTCTTGATGTTTTAAGCCCCGCCTTTACTGATAAATATTTTTATCAACAACTTCAAACCACCAGTCGTCCTATAAAATCAGTTTTATTAGACCAAAATAAGTTTGCCGGGGTTGGCAATATCTATGCCAATGATGCCTTGTTTTTAGCCAAAATTAATCCTACCACTCCTTCCAAAAAAATTTCTGACTCTAAATCCAAAATCCTTCACCAATATTTAATTGATTTAATAGAAGAATCAATATCTCATGGTGGTTCTACTGCTAAAGATAATAAATATATTCACCCAGATGGAAGTTTTGGAGAACATCAATACCATTTTCGAGTTTATCAACGAGATAAACAAGCTTGCCTTATTTGCCAAACTCCTATTAAGAGAATTAAAATTAGTGGCCGAGGTACCTTTTATTGCCCTAAATGTCAAAAATAATTTCCTCATTGACGCCCATTATTTTTTTTAATATAATTCAATTCGGACAAGTTTAGTCCGAATTAGATTATGAATCTTTCTACTAAATCTCGTTATGGTATTCGAGCTCTGACCAATATTCTTGATCAAGATTGTTGTTGTTCCGTCAAAACAATTGCCCATAAAGAACATATTTCTGCCACTTATTTAGAAAAAATTTTTGCCAAACTTAAAAAAGCCGGGATTCTTAAAGTTGAACGTGGTGCTAATGGCGGTTACGCTTTAAATCGTGATCCTAGTCAAATTACTTTAAAGGAAGTTATTAATGCCCTTGAAAAACCAGAGTTTATTTGTCCTGATTTCTGCGATTGTCAAAGCAAATCAATTTGGCATCAAATTCAATCTAGGTTTAATCAAGTTCTTAGTTCTCTTACTCTCGATAATTTAAAAACTGATAATAATAAATTAGTTTATTTTGATTATGCCGCTTCTACTCCTGTTGATCCTCAAGTTTTATCCTTCATGTTGCCTTATTTTGATTTTTCTTTTTCTGGTAACACTTCTTCTCTTCATCAATTTGGTCTTAAAGCTGCTCAGGCCGTTGAAGATAGTCGTGCTATCTTTGCTCAAATTTTAAATTCTTCTCCAGACGAAATTGTTTTTACTTCGTCAGCCACCGAATCGAACAACACTGTTCTAAAAGGTGTTGCTTGGACCAACAAAGACAAAGGTAAGCACATTATTATTTCCTCAATTGAACATGATTGTGTCCGTCAATCAGCCAATTGGCTTAAAACAATGGGTTTTGAAATAACCGAAATTCCAGTTAATAAAGAGGGTCTAATTGATTTCAAATTTTTAGAATCTAATATTCGCCCCGATACTATTTTAGTTTCTATTATTCATGGTAATAATGAAATTGGGACTATCCAAGATATCGCTAAGATAGGGAAACTATGTCATAGTAGAGGAGTTTATTTCCATACTGATGCTTCTCAAAGTTTTACTAAATTACCTCTTGATGTCCAAAAAATGAACATAGATTTTCTCACTGCTTCGTCTCATAAAATTTATGGGCCTAAAGGAGTTGGTCTTTTGTATATTAAATCTGGTAGTAAGATTACTCCACTTCTTCATGGTGGCGGCCATGAGTTAGGGTTTAGATCTTCTACTGTTAATCCACCCTTAATTGTTGGGTTTGCTAAAGCAGCTCAAATTGCTATTGATCAGATGAAACAAGAAAATACTAGACTTAGTCAGGTTCGTGATTACCTTATTAAAAATATCTTAAAAACTATTCCCAATACTCATCTTAATGGTTCTATCAAATCTCGTCTCAGTAATAATGTAAATATTTCTTTTGCCAAAATTGAAGGAGAATCCCTTCAACTCAGTTTAGATCTCTATGGAATTGCTTGTTCTACCGGGTCTGCTTGTTCTTCTCACTCACTAGAGCCTAGTCATGTTCTTTTAGCCTTAGGTCTCAGAGCTGAGCAAGCTCATAGCTCTATTCGCTTTAGTCTTGGCCGTTTTACCAAAAAATCAGATATAGATTATTTATTAAAAATATTACCCGGAGAAGTTTCCAAACTTAGAAAGCTTTCTCCTTTTAAATAAATTATGAATACTATTGTTGGCTATTCCAAAAAAGTTTTAGAACACTTTAGAAATCCTCACAATTTTGGTTCTATAGATAATCCCACTTCCTTAGGTCAAGTTGGTAATCCTGCCTGTGGTGATGTTATGAAACTTTATCTAAAAATAGATAAAAATAAACAAAATCAAGATTTTATTAGCGATATCAAATTTGAAACGATGGGTTGTGCTGCTGCCATTGCTACTAGTAGTGCCGTTACCGACCTAGCTAAAGGTAAAACTCTTGAAGAGGCTATTGCTTTAGATAATAAAGATGTTGTTAAGGCCCTTGAATATCTACCATCAATCAAGATTCATTGCTCTCTCCTCGCCATAGATGCCTTAAATGAAGCTATCTACAACTATTATCAACAAACTAAACATCCAATTTCTAAATCTCTACAAAAGAAACATAATCGCATTACTATTTGTCAAACTCTTTTAAATCATTGATAAAATAAACTATGTTTTTAGTCAAAACCGCTTATGCTCAATGTCCTGTTTGTGTCATCACTGTCGGTGGAGGCATGTTTTTAGCCAAAAAACTTGGGATTGATGATTTTTTGGTCTCTCTTTGGATTTCTGGTCTTAATACTGCTATTTCTTTTTGGTTAGCCCCCAAAATTAAAAACCGAGTTTTAAGTAGTCCTATTATTCTTTCTTTATTAATGTTTGCTCTTACTTTATCCTATTTTATTTTTACCAATCAAACCGGTTCATCTACTAATCAAATTTTAGGTTTAGACAAAATAATTTTTGGTCAAAGTGTTGGTCTTTTAATTTGGTTTTTGGGTATTTTTGTTGATCGTAAATCTCGTGTTCTTAATGGGGGTAAAATTCTCTTTCCTTATCAAAAAGTTATCTTTCCTATTAGTATCCTTATTATTTTCACTCTAATTTTTAAGTTAATTTTTAAACTCTAATGAAAATCATTTCTATTGACAATCATACAATCTCTACAGATTGTATTGGCTGTTCTTTAGCAAGAAAAGAATTTGATCCATATGGAGGTATTATTTTTGAATCAAAATATTTTATTGTTGCCCCAGATATTGAAATTCCCATTCCAGGTTTTATTATTATTAGTTCAAAAAGACATATTTCATCAATTTTAGATTTTTCCCAAGACGAATTATCTGATTTTAATCAGTTACTAACTGATACCAGGAAAGCGATAAAACAAGCACTACCTAATATTACAATAACTATGGTTCAAAAAGAAAATCGCCCTCATTTTCACATTTGGTTTTTCCCAAAATTCGATTGGATGGAAAAATTTGGTGAAAAATTAAGTGGAATTTCTGAACTTCTAGTATATTCTCGTAAAAATTTAAAAAAGGAGACTAATTTAAAGGAATTATTGAATGTTAATTTAAAAATTAAAAATTATTTTGAAAAACTATGACAACAACTAAAGATCTTCAAAAATTTATAGATTCTGCTAAGAAAATTGAAAAAGGTCATCAACTTGATCTCTCTTCTGGTGAAGATTTATCCCTTGCCATTATGAACCTTATTGGTATTGAGGAACATATGTTTTTTACCTCTCAAAAACTTGGTGATACTAAATATATTGATGTTTTAGATACTGCCAGGGAAATGAGAAAAGAGTTAATGAAAAAAATTG
>CAYOXV010000003.1:42666-49605 GCA_964408055.1 uncultured Gammaproteobacteria bacterium
ATTGATGTTTTAGATACTGCCAGGGAAATGAGAAAAGAGTTAATGAAAAAAATTGTCAAAGAAAATGAAGGTGAAGTTTGGTGTACTAGCAAGCATCTTCTTTCTGCTTCTATGAGATTGATGGAAGTTGGTACCAAATATCTAACTAAAGGGGACAAAAATCAGGCTAATTCTTATTTTAAAAAATCTTTTGATCTTTATAACCTTTTTTGGGGTTTAAATTTAGGTCTTGTTAAATCTGATCCTAAAAAAGCCGAATTTATTGACAAGCCATTAGCTAAAAAAGACTTTTTAGGCACAGTTTCTAAAACTATTGGTAAAATTCTTGATTGTTGTCGAGAATAAAATAGGATATCTATTCTATTTCCTAGCTATTAGATAAAACCCCAAAAATACCAGTATTCCTGGCCAAATATAATCCCAATGTAATTGTACTGGAACTAATTTTTCTACCAAAATTGCTATTCCCAAAATCACAAATACTAATCCAAAAAAAT
Organism: uncultured Gammaproteobacteria bacterium; assembly: GCA_964408055.1. Taxonomy (GTDB): domain Bacteria; phylum Patescibacteriota; class Microgenomatia; order UBA12405; family UBA12405; genus WARW01. The sequence continues at coordinate 43,164 of CAYOXV010000003.1, forward strand.
TACCTCTTTTCTTTGATGACTTTATTTCACTTCTAATTTCACTAGCCACTGTTTGAGCTTTATCACCCAAATCATTAGCAAATTCCTTAACTTTCTTTTCTCGATCAATTTTAATTTCTTTTCCACCTTCTTTAGGGATTATTAACCATAAAACTAAATAAATTAAAAACCCAGACCCACCACCAATAAAAAGTAATATAAAAATAACTCTCATTAAAGTTGGATCTATTTCAAAATATTGGGCCAAACCACTACATACCCCCGCTAAAATATAATCATCTTTTGATCTATATATTTTTTTTGTTTGTTTTTTTACTTCTTCTTTCATTCTTTATTTTATCAATAATCTAATTTTTTGATCTCTTTTATTACCATTTCTCTACCTTGATTATGTAAAATACCTTCCTTTTGCATTTTTAATATCTGTAAAGTTACCGTTTCTCTGGTCAATCCAGTAATACTAGCCAATACCCGATGGGGAATATTAAAATCTATTATTATTTCTTTTCCTTTCTTTTTTCCAAAATTTATCGCCAATTCATTAATTAGAATAGCCACTTTAGTATAAGCATCAGCCAATACTAATTTTTCTATTTTTTCAGTTAGATCAACTAAATCTAAAATTGTTGATCTATAAATTTCTTCTAAAATTCCCTTTTTTGTTTCTAAAAAATTTAAAAATTCATCAACTGGTACTACCCAAGCTTCCATTGCTGTTACCGTTTCTACATAATATTCATTTTTCTTATCACCAATTGCAGTAATCAAAGAATATAACCACATTGGTTTTAATATTGGCCAACTAATCTCTCTTTCATCCTCAGTTGCCTTGTAAACCCTAGCAAATCCCGTCTTTTCTAAAATTACCTTTCCAAACAAATCACCCGGTCTTACTAATATCTGTCCTTTTTTATATTTTACAAGCTTGTACTTTTTTAAAAAATTTTCTATTTCAATTTGTATTTTTTTATTCATTTGTCTTAAAATTTTTAGGCGTAACGATTATTATAACACTCAATAACTGTAAATTACCTTATATTTAAAATCTTTTTTATATTAACAATTTAGCTTGTATATCAGGTTATAATAATCTTATGAGTGAAAAAAGGGGATTAAATCCAATAGCTATGCAAAAAATTGCAGAAAGTTTTAATAATTCAGAGCCAGACAATTCATCTGGATTTAAGGTAATTAAGGCTGCTAATAAAATTTATCAAAAATTACAGGAAGGAGAAGAAGCTCAAAAAAATAGCTATATTGATAGTTTAACTGGTCTTTATAATCGTCGATATTTAGATGATTATGCTAAAAATTTTGATATTTCTAGAAACAAAAAAAGAGTTGGTATTGGTTTTTTTGATGTTAATAATCTTAAGGCCATAAATACTATAAGTGATAAGTTGGGGGATGAAGTAATTATAAAAACAGCCAAATGTATCAAAAAAAGTGTAAGAGAAGAGGATAAGGTTATTCGTAAAGGAGGAGATGAGGATGTTGTTATTTTTGAAAATTTTGAGGATTTTAATATTTTAATTAAAAGTATTTCTGAACGTATGGATAAAAATATGATTAATGAAGGAATAAGTGTTGCTTATGGTTTTGTTGAATATGATTCTAATAAAGATGAAAGTTTTTTAGATACAGTAGAGAGAGGGAATGGTCTCATGAAACAAAAAAAACTAGAACAGAAATCTCAGCAAAACTTTCCTTCCCAAGTTTCTACTAGTGAATAAGCACAGCCACAATAATTTTGTTTATAAAAACCACTCGTTTCCAAATCTTTAGACACTTTTTTAGGCATTAAAAACTTAATCTTATATTTTTTCTCTAAACTTTTAGCAATTTCTTTTATAGTTTCTTGATCTTGATAATGACTCGTAATTAAAGTTGATGATATTAATTCAAAATTATTATCTTTGGCATATTCAAAACTTTTTTCTAATCTCAATTTCCAACACTTATTACATCTATTTTCTTTATTTTTTATTTCTTTAAAATATTCCTTTGGACTCCAATCAGGAACTATTAGTTTTATTTTATTTTCTTCAGTCACTTTTTGAATTGCCTTAAGTCTACTTAAGTATTCTGATCTTGGTTGGATGTTTGGATTGTAGAAATAAGCAATTACTTCATCAATCTCTAAATTTCCCTCTCTTATTGAATCAATAAACTTTAAAATACAATCAGCACAACAAGCCTGTAGCAACAATTTCATCTTATTTTTTTACTAAAAACCCTTTCATTTTATTCCAAGCCTCTTTTACTTCTGTCCTTTCAAAATGTTTTCTAGCAGGTTCTAGTTTTTCAATTAACCAATCAGCCAATCCATTTTTTAGATCCAATGGGAATAAATCTCCAGACTTATAATCCTCAATTAATTTTTCAACGTCAGTGTAGACCATATCTCCACCAAATTTTTCTGGTCTACTAATTTTAAAATTACCTGTCTTTTCACCCCAAAATACCAAAGTTTGTACCCAATTAATTAGTGGGTTAAATTCAATTTCTTTTGGTGGTCCGTAAGCTTTTTTAATCTTATTTCTAATTTCATCAGGAGTATCGTGGATAAAGATTGCGCTATCTGGTTTTGATTTACTCATCTTCAAAGATTCTTCATCATTATTTCCTTTTTCTGGTCCAATTAACCCAGCAATCAAATTATGATGAATTGCTACTGGAGCCATCACTTCACCTTTACCGTTTTTAAGTGGATTTATTTTTAATTTTTTAGCCACATCACGAGCTACCACATGGGCTTTTCTTTGATCCATTCCTGCATGGGCCAAATTTATTCCCATAGTAAAGATATCTGCTACTTGTAGTGGGGGATAAAACAAAGTTGCCATATCTACATCTGTTCCTTGATTTTTCCCCATAATCGAAATTGATCTTAAATTTCTCGATAGAGTTACATGTTTACCCACTTCCATAAAAGTTTCCCAATGAGTTGGATTATTTTCATATAAGTTTTTGCCAGTAATAAACTCTATTTGAGATTCATCAACTCCAAAACATTTTAAAGAAGCGATTAACCCATTTTTGAAGTATCCTTCAGTGGCTTCTCTTATATTTTCCCAATTTCCCCCTAGTTTATTATTTAAATAAGAATGAAAATCAGCCAAAAATATTCTACATTTAATTCCAGCCTTTAAAAAATCAGCAATTTTTCCCATTGAGACTAAACCTGTTCCCAAATGAACCAAACCAGACACTTCAAACCCAATATAGTGATTAATTGGAGTTCCACTTTCTATCAGATTTTTTAAATCACTCTCAGTCAATACTTCCTGACAATTACGGGTAATAAGGTGAATTTTTTCGTTTACGTCCATGCCCAAGTATAAATTATTTTACTCCAATTTACTATTATTAGAATTAAACTCTTTCATCTTTTTTCCAAGAAAATCAGTTAATTTTTTAATTTTTTTACTATCCATATTTTTTGGTTGGAACATATACATATCACTATCTTTACCCAGTATTTCTCTCCATCCATTTTTAGAGTAAATATTATACAGTCCTTCTACATCTTTATCTGCCGAACCAAGCTTAATAAAATTAATTAATATCCCCGGGGTTTCTTTTTCTTCTAAAAAATTATTTACTTTTTTAAGTAAATTACCTGCTAACCCTCTGTTACGTGTTTCTTCATCAGTTCTTATACTGTAAAGAAAATAAAAGGGGATTTCTTCTTGTTGTAATTCTAGTTTTACCCAGGCCTTATCTACTCCATCAACCTGATGAATAAAATTAACCTTATTTTGGTCAATCTCTTCTCTTATTTGGCTATTATCAAAAATTATTTTTTCACCCTCTTTCACTTTTATTATTTATAGTATTTTCTGATTTGAAATAAGAAATACCAAGAAATTGCTGTTCCTATTATCAAACTTCCCAAACTAAAACTTAACAAAGCTGATAAAGCAGTTACTAAAGAAGCGTAAAACATTAAATTCCAACCTGATTTAGTTCTTTTTAATAATCCTGGGATAGCCATTGCTTGTAAAACTAAGACTATTAAACTAAGAACACTCCAAAAAGAAAAATGATATCCATAAGCATACCCATAGGCATTCATTGGCATAAAGGTTGAAAATATTCCAAACGAAGTCAATATTGCCAATAAACCAGTTATTAATCCAAGTATGATCAAATATGGTCCATATTTAACAATAAATTTAGCCACTCCTTCAGGTAATTTAGGTGCCTTTTCCCCAAAATAAACATTAATTTTACTTTCTAAATTAGCTAACATGTTTTTCCAATCTTTTTGGGCTGTCTTTGTTTCTTTTTTTACTTTCTTCATATAACCAATTTTAACACTCTTGATAAAATAAAAGTATATGAACAAAACAATTATTCCTTTGCTTTTAATTTTAATTACTTCTTTTATCTTTTCAGGTTGTAGTCTTTCCTTAAAAACAGACCAAAATAACAACCAAACCAATCAAAATGATTCCACTTCTACTTCCAATATTTGTAAACCAAAAAAGGTAACTATTGAAGGTTATGGTGACCCAGGCAACCAGCTTTCTAGTTGCTTTATTGAATACCCAGGAGAACCTAGTCGTCAAGATAAAAGTTATTATCTTGTTGAGGATATTTGTGGTCAATTTACTCCAGAATTTATCAGTAATACTCTCGGTAAAAAAATTATCGATACTAAAAAAGTAGAATCAAGCCCTAGTTATAGTTGTTCTTATTATTTAAATGATCAACGAGACTATATTATGTTGACCTTAAACTATTTAAAATCAGAAAACCAAAAAATAGGGCAAGAATCACTCGGCCGGATTATTAAAGTTGAAGATTCTATCCCTATGGATAACTATGTCGCCTATCAAGAAAATGGAGTTATCAATTCTATTTATTTAATTTTAGGAGAAGAAAAGTTTATTAGTATTAAAATTTCATCTGATTCTGTTTTTTCTACCAATGAATTAATTACCTTTGCTATTAATATTGGTCAAGCTATTAAAAACTACAAATAGCCTAGTTTATTTGTATTTATATTAGAGTAGAATAATTAATCCTTTAAAGGATTAATTATCATGATTACCAAAACTAAAGAAATTATTAAATTACCTATATTTAGGGCTTTAATAAAATTATCTATTCCCATAATTTTAGCTAATCTTTTTCAAGCCATGTATCAAATGACTGATTCTTTTTGGGTTGGTCGACTTGGTGGAGCTGCTCTTGCCTCTGTCGCCATTTGTTCTCCTATTATTTTTCTTAGTTTTGCCATAGGGATTGGCTTTGCTATTGCTGGTGCCACCTTTGTTGCTCAATATTTTGGAGCCAAAAATAATCAAATGGTCTCCCACTCAGCTGCTCAAACAATTTTAATGATTTTTATCACTTCTCTTATCATCAGTACTCTTGGTTTTATTTTTGCTCCCAATATTCTTCATTTAATGGGTGCTAATAGTGAAATTTTTAATACCGCTCTCGGGTTTTTAAGATTTTCTTTCCTAGCTGTTATTTTTAACTTCTCCTTTTTTATTTTTCAAGCCATTATGAGGGGGATTGGTCGTCCTCAAATTCCAGTTTTTATTGTTGTTGGGACTGTTTTATTAAATTTTATTCTCGATCCTTTATTTATTTTTGGTTATAAATTTATCCCAGGCCTTGGAGTTCAAGGAGCTGTCATAGCTACTATTATTACTCAAAGTCTTGCTGCTATTATCGGTTTTTCTATTCTTTTTGGAGGTAAACACGGTATTCATTTAAAAATCAAAGATTTTATTCCTGATTTTAAATTCATTAAAAAAGCTTTCTTAATTGGAATTCCTTCATCAATTGAACAGTCTAGTCGTAATCTTACTATGGTTTTTATGACTTCCATTATTGCTAGTTTTGGTACCACTGCCATTGCTTCCTATGGTGCCGGTTCTAATATTATTCAAGTGGCTATGTTTATTGGTATTGGTCTAGCTGTTGCCAATGGTACTCTAGTCGGTCAAAATATTGGCGCTCAAAAAATTGATCAAGCTGTTAAAGTTTCTAAACTTAGTGCTGTTATTTCCTTTATTTCTCTTTCTATTTTAGGATTAATTGCTTTTATTTTTGCCAAATCTTTAGTTACTTTTTTTATTCCCAATGATCCTTTAGTTATTGCCACTGGAGCTCAATTTATTAGATTTATTTCTCTTACCTTTGGTTTTATTGGTCTTCAAATGTCCTTTGGCAATGTTTTTATGGCGGCTGGTCAAACCAAAACCACCATGTTTTTAACTATTTCCTCTCAATGGTTAATTCAAATTCCTCTAGCTTTTTTTCTTTCCCAAAAAACCAGTCTTGGTTTAACTGGAGTTTGGTTTGCTATCCCTTTTACTAATATTTTTGTTTCTTCTATTGCCTTTCTTTTATATAAAAAAGGTAATTGGAAAAAATCAGATCTTATTGAAAGAAATAAAGTTGTTGGTCAAGTGTCTAAAGA
>CAYOXV010000004.1:0-23861 GCA_964408055.1 uncultured Gammaproteobacteria bacterium
ATGGCATTTCCATATGGGTTTTCTGAATAACCCCATCCATCTCTAACAATTAAAATTACTTTTTTATTCATATGCCTATTATCTCTTATCCATGACTCACCACGCAACTGCTGGAATTTATTATTGTATTTCGTGTTTTATTTGGGTAATATTATTTATGAATTTAAAAAATATAGAAGAAACAAAAATAGTTCTGTTTAAAGATAAAAAAATTAGAAAAACTATTTATAAAAACGAGTGGTGGTTTGTGGTTGAAGATGTTGTTTTAGCGCTAATTGATTCAAATGATCCTAAACAATATATCCAAAGAATGAAATCACGTGATCTTGAACTAGAGAAAGGGTGGGTACAAATTGTACATACCCTTGGAATCAAAACTTTAGGAGGAAGGCAAAACATGAATTGTGCCAACACTGAAGGTATATTTAGAATTATTCAATCAATTCCATCCCCCAAAGCTGAACCTTTTAAACGTTGGTTGGCAAAAGTTGGATATGAACGTGTTCAAGAAATTGAAAACCCAGAATTAGGTATTCGTCGAACTCGAATGCTTTATAAATTAAAAGGATATTCTGAAGGTTGGATTGAAAATCGAATGCGTGGTATTGTAATTCGAGAAGAATTAATCGATGAGTGGAAAAACCGTGGAGCTAAAGTTCAAAAAGATTATCAAATATTAACCGCCGAAATTTCAAAAGCAACTTTTGGTGTTACTCCTAGTGAATATAAAAAGATAAAAGGTTTAAAACGCGAAAATTTACGTGATCATATGGATGATCTAGAATTAATTTTTTCTATGCTTGGGGAACGGGCCACCACTGAAATTCATAAAACCGAAAATTCAAAAGGAATGATTAAGTTGCAAAATGACGCCCACTCTGGTGGAAAAATTGCTGGTGATGCCAGAAAACAACTTGAATCCCGTCTTAAAAAATCAATTGTTTCTAAAAAGAATTTTATTAAATAGTTTTTAATTCTTCTTCAATTCTCATTAATCTATTATATTTACAAACTCTTTCTCCTCTAGTTGGTCCTACCTTTATATAATCTGAACCTACAGCTACCGCCAAATCTACCATAAAGGCATCATTGGTTTCACCACCACCACGATGTGATGGCATAGTCATTAAATTATATTTACGAGCTAAAAGACAACAATCCACTGTTTCAGTTAAAGTTCCAGCTTGATTTAATTTAATTAAAATTGCTGTTGCCGCTTTCATATCAATTGCTTTTTGCCAAAGATTTACATTAGTTACTGTTAAATCATCAGCAATTAAAGGAAATTTCCCATTTATAGCTTCGGCCATCTTTGGCCAATTATCCCAGTCAAATTCTGACAACATATCTTCCATAGTCGCTATCGGATATTTTTCAATCCATGGTCGATAATATTCAATCAATTCTTCAGAAGTTAATTCTTTTTTTTCTAGTTTCAATTCATATTTCTTAGTTTCTTGATTATAAAATTCACTTGCTGCGGCATCAATTCCCACTCCTGCATCCGTCCCCGGAGTATAACCAGCATCTTTAATTGCTTGAACCAAGTATTCAATTGGTTTTTCATTTGACACAATTCCATTTGGAGCAAAAGCACCCTCATTTCCTACATTAGTTGATAATTTTTCTGCCTTTAAAATATTTTTTAAAGCACTATAAATTTCCATTTCCATTCTTACATTTTCAGCAGCAGTTTTTTCTCCCATGGCTCCCACCATGAATTCTTGTAAATCAGTGGTTTCATCAGCATGTTTACCACCTTCAATCATCACAATCATTGGTTTTGGTAATTTCCAACCAATATCTTCAATTGAATAAGCTTTTCTTAAGTATTTATAAAGTGGTAAATTTTCTTCCAAAGCTTGGGCTCTAGCTATTGCCAAACTTACTCCCAACATTGCATTTCCTCCTAAATTTGCCTTATTTTCTGTTCCATCTAAATCAATCATAATAGTATCGATATCTCTTTGTTTATCTGCATCAATCCCAATTAAATTATCTTTAATCATTCCATTTATATTTTCAATTGCCTTAAGCATTCCTTTACCGTTATATCGAGTTTTATCTCCATCTACTAACACAGTTGCTTCTTTTGACCCAGCTGAAGCACCATAAGAAACAGACGCTTCTCCAATAGCTCCACTTTCTAATGTGACAGTAACTTCCAGACTTGGGGCACCACCCGAGGCTAATATTTCTCGAGCAAAGATATTTTTTATTTTTGACATGTTCTTTTTAATTTTTAATTAACAAACCTATTATAACTTAAAAAAATAATTTCTTAATTCTAAAACATCTAATTTATTCAATTAAATTATTTTTTTTTAACCAGATCTTTCCACTATTTCATCTATCAACGCCATTCTTACATATAATCCATTTTTTGCTTGCTTAAAATAATAAGCTCGTGGGTCATCATCTACTTCTGTTGTAATTTCATTCACTCGTGGCAGGGGATGCAATATAATTGCCCCCCTAGGAATTATTTCCAATTTACTTTTATCAATCACCAGATTTTCTCCAATTAATGTTTGATCGTCTATCCTTTCTTTTTGTGTTCTCGTCCAATAAATTACATCGGCTGTTGCTAATGATTCATTCATATCTTCTGTTTCTTTAAAAGAAGTCCTTCTATTTTGTAAAGTTTCCTTAATATCGTCACCAATTCTTAAACCAGCAGTCGACACAAAATCAATTTGATTTCCATCATACAAAGATAATAATTTTGCCAACGATCTTACTGTTCTCCCATTTGCCAAATCTCCTCCCATCACCACTTTTAAATTATCTAATCTCCCAAATTTTTCATATATAGTAAAAGTATCCAACAACGCCTGTGTTGGGTGTTCACCTTTCCCATCTCCAGCATTTATTATTGGTACTTCACTGACCTTTGCTGCCCTGTCAGCTGCTCCAGTTTCATTGTGTCTCATCACAATAACATCAACGTCATAGTTGCTAATTACCTTTATTGTATCTTCTAATGTTTCTCCTTTAATTGCTGACGAAAACACATGGGCGTTTTCTGTACTCACTAATCCCATTTCTAATTTTTGTGCTCCTAATTCAAAACTAACCCTAGTTCTAGTGGATGGTTCAAAAAACAATGAACACATCTGTTGTCCGTAATGCAGTGGAAGTAAATCTCTTCTTTTTTGTGGGTCTTTGGATTGATCTCTAAATTCTAAAGTTTTTTGAAATATCGAGTCTAGGAAATTTTTGTCAAATTGCTCTACCGATAAGATATTCATTCTAAAAATTCAATTTTTTAATGATATCTTGTTTCTCTAAGTTAAGTCAATTAGTCAAAATAGTATTCTTTTGATCAATTTTTTTATTCTGATATTTTTATATTGTTCAAAGTAATCAGACCATCTAAATTTGTTTTTGATCCACAAATCAGCATATCCAGTTTTATTTGTTTCACATATTCGATCAATTTTTTTCTTATCCAAATTTTTATAAAGGTATAACCATTCATCAATCCACCAAAATTTTTTATAAACCTTTTTCAACCATCTCATCATTTTTAACCCGTCTAATTTAGCCAGTTTATAACTAGTAGGGGAATATTCAAAAAAGATAGTTGGTTTATTCTTCTCTATTATTTTTTTTGCCCCCTCAAATACTGATGGTTCCCATCCTTGTGTGTCCACTTTCATCAAATCAATTTTTTGGTTTTTTAAATAATTATCTAATTTTATCGTCTTAATTTCCTCTTTTTCTTCATTACCAAACATTCTATGGTCTCCATAATTTTCCTTTGATTTATATAAATAACTTATTCCTTTTTTATTAGATACTGCTGCCCTTACTAAAACTACATTTTTTAATTTATTAACTTCTACATTTTTCTTTAAAATTTCAAAATTAATTAAGTCAGGTTCAAAAGCATAAACTTTTCCATTAAGTCCAACTTTATCTGCTAACAATATAGTGTAATAGCCAATATTTGCTCCTACATCTACTATTACATCACCTGATTTTGTTTGTCTTAAAATTAATTCAGTTTCGTACGGTTCATACTTTTCCAAAGCAACTCTTTGTCCCACATATTTATCATCCACTAGGTAGTAAAAAGTGTATTTCCCAAAAATTTTAGTTTTATTTAATTTCATCAATCTATCTGATTCTATCAAAAACCCTATTGACTTGAATCTAACTCTCGCTATAATATTAGCAGTCGGTTATTTCGACTGATAATTATTATTTATTAATTATTTATTAAAAAATCTATGACTCAAACCAAAATACACCCTGTCCCAGGCTTCATTTTAGTCCAACCTCAAAAGAAAGAAACTACTACCGCTTCAGGCATTGTTTTACCTGAAAATAATCAAGATAAACCTCAACAAGGTAAAGTTATCGCTGTTGGTGATACTACTTTCATTGATGGTCGTGAAGTTAAATCTCCTTGCAATATTGGTGATGTTGTTATTTATCGTGAATGGGGTGGTAAAGAATACAAAGAAGACACCACTGATCTTTTACTTTTAAAATTCGATGACATCATGGCAATTATTAAATAATTATTAATTTATTTTTACTAAATACTTATGGCAAAACAACTAAAATTCGGGTCTGATGCCCGTCAATCACTTTTAAAAGGTATTAATATTTTATCCGATGCTGTCATTACTACTCTTGGTCCTAAAGGCAGAAATGTCGCTATTGATAAAAAATGGGGTGGTCCATCAGTTCTTCATGATGGTGTCTCCGTTGCAAAAGAAATAGAACTCGTTGATCCTTATGAAAATATGGGTGCTCAATTAATTAAAGAAGCTGCTTCTAAAACTAATGATATTGCTGGTGATGGTACTACCACTGCTACTGTCTTAGCTCAAGCTATTGTTAACAAAGGGCTTCAAAACGTCGCTGCCGGTGCTAACCCTATGATAGTTCGTCGTGGTCTTGAAAAAGGCTTAGAGGCCGTCCTATCAGAACTCGACAAAATGAAAAAAGAAATTAAACCTAATGACCAAGATTCTATTGAACAAGTGGCTACAATTTCGGCCGGGGATGCTGAAATCGGTAAAAAGATAGCTGAGTCTATGGTAAAAATTGGTAAAGATGGTCTAATTACTGCTGAAGAAGGTAAAGGCCTCTTTTTAGAAACCAAAGAAACTTCTGGCATGGAATTTGATCAAGGATTTTTATCTCCTTACTTTGCTACCAATACTGAAAGCATGGAAGCTGTCATCGACAACCCCTACATTATTATCACTGATAAAAAAATTAGTTCTATTCAAGAACTTCTCCCTTTTTTAGAAAAATTAGTTAAGCTCACCAAAAATTTTGTCATCATTGCTGATGATATTGATGGAGAAGCTTTAGCTACTTTAGTTGTTAATAAAATTAGAGGTACCTTCAATGTCTTGGCTGTCAAAGCTCCAGGCTTTGGTGATAGAAGAAAAGCTATGCTTGAAGACATTGCTGTTCTCACTGGTGGTCAAGTAATCTCAGATGATTTAGGAATTAAATTTGATACCGCAGAGCCCGTCGACTATTGTGGTCGAGCTGATTCCATCACTTCTGATAAAGACAAAACCAGAATTATTGGTGGCAATGGTTCAGCAGTTGAAATCAAAAATCGGGTTTCTCAACTTCGAGGACAAATGGGGCACACTGATTCTGATTATGACAAAGAAAAATTTCAAGAAAGAATTGCCAAATTAGCTGGTGGTGCCATTGTCTTACAAGTTGGTGGAGCTACTGAAGTTGAAATGAAAGAAAGATTAGAAAGAGTTAAAGATGCTATCGAAGCTACCAAAGCTGCTGTTGATGAAGGGATTCTCCCAGGTGGTGGAGTTGCTTTATTAAAAGCTTCTTTAAAACTTGATTTAGTTAAAACTGATATTGCCGAAGAACAGGTTGGAATTGATATTTTAAAACATGCTCTTGAACAACCAGTTAGAATGTTAGCTCAAAATTCTGGTGAAGACGCTGGTTATATCTTTAATTTAATTAAAGATAAAATTATCACTGATCCAAAATCAGATTATGGCTATAATGCCGCTACTGGAAAAATGGGTTCTATGATTAAATTTGGAATTCTTGATCCAGCCAAAGTTACCAAGTCAGCCCTTACTAATGCTGTTTCTGTTGGTCAAATGATTTTAACTACTGATGTTTTAATCACTGATGTTCCTGAAGCCAAATCCAACCCAACCCCAGATATGTCTGGAATGGGCGGTATGGGTGGCATGGGCGGTATGATGTAACTCAAAATCTAGTCAATTGAAACCCTCCTTAATTGGAGGGTTTTTTGGTAAAATAGGCTTACTCTCTAACTGACGCGGTAGTCAAGCGGTTAGACAACAGTCTGCAAAACTGTCTAGATGGGTTCGACTCCCATCCGCGTCTCAAGTTTTAATGTAAATTTGATTTAAATATACTTTTGAATGTGGCTGATATTTTTTTTCGTAAATTAATTTAAATCCAATGTTGGATATTATATTTTTTAATTTTTCTCGTTCATAAAATTTAAAATATCTTTTTTCTTCTGGCATACTTTCTCGTTTCATATCTCCTTCAAAATCCCCTTCAATCATTCCAATTAAAAGTACCCCCTCCGGTTTTAAAAAATTTCTAACTTTTGTTACAACTTCAATCATTTCCTTTTCTGAAATATGGAGAAGGGAAGTATAAGCCCAAACTCCATCAAAACTATTTTTTTCTAATTCAAGACTCATAAAATCACTTTCAATTGTTTTAAATCCCAAATCTTTTGTTATTTTAATCATTTCTTTTGATCCATCAACACAAATTATTTCCAACCCATTATTTTTTAGAATCAAAGCATCTCTTCCAGACCCACTCCCCAAATCTAATATTTTTTTACCTTTTAAATTTTTTACAAAATTATTTATTATTATTTTTGGGAACTTTTGCCAAAATTCAATCACTTCTTGATCGTATATTTTTGAATATTTATCATAAGTTCTTATAGTTGCTTTATTCATTAAATTATTCTTTTATATTTATTTTTTTTGTAAATAGTTCTTTAGTTTTTCCAAAGCTATTTTTCTGTGTGAAATTTTATTTTTTTCTTCAACACCCATTTCGGCATAAGTTTTATCCATTCCATCAGGCATAAAAATTGGATCGAATCCAAAATCAGATTCTCCTCTAGGTTCTACAATTTTCCCCTTAATTATTCCTTCAAAATATTCCATTTTTCCGTTACTCGTTACATAACCCAAAATTTCTTCAACAATTGCTGTTTGATCACCAAAAATTTTTGCCATCTTGTAAATTCCGTCTCTTCCTACTGATTTTAAAAACCACTTTATTAATGGTCCAGGTAATCCATTCATTCCATTAATTTCTATTGCCAAGTCTTCAACGATCAAATTGGCTCCTGGTTTGTGTTTTTGAGCTTCTTTTAATTTATGTTCTAAAACTTTTTTATGATCAAGTTCTTGTATCTCTATCAAATCAAGTTCTAACCCTTCCGCTTCTGGCATTATCATTTGAACCTCTTTCAACTTATTTTTATTTCCAGTTACAAAATATATTTTCATTTTTTATATTCCTTTTTAACTTCTTTCATTACTACTTGGTTTAAAAACGTAATATTTTTAAATAACCATTTTTCTTCAATCTTTCCACCTTGTCTCACTTCCATCACCTGCTCTAAAAGTTGATTATATTCTTCATCCAAATTTAATTCTTTACTCATTTCAAATATTTCATCATAAGTGTAAGGGAATTTTTTGAGTTTTAAAATTTCCAATACCCTCACTCCAAACAATGCTGATTTTAAATTAATTGAAGCACTAATTAAATCTCTATTTCTATAAGATCTCACTGCCGCCATCGCCGTCGCTATTTCAAAGCTAGTTTCTTCAATCAAATCAATTATTCCAATTTCTGGTGATTTCATATTTTCTAATATTTTTTCACCAAATAAAGTTTTTCCTGTCTCTATTAATTCTTTTAAATAAATTGCTTTTGGAAATGGGGTATCTAAATTATTATTTTTAATATCATCTAATAAAAACGGGTAGAGAACTAAATTTTTTAAATTATGCATTTTATCTAATTCAGTTCGACCCACTTTATTTTTGTCATAAATTATCCCTACTTCATAATCACTATTTTCTTTAAAATCAGTTCTAGATCTCGATCCATATAGAAAAATTGATATTGCTTTTATTTCCTTAAAAATCTTTTCCAAAATTAAAAGCATTTCTTTTTCCATATCCCAATTTTACCCCATTTAAGTTAAAATGACCTTATATGTCAAAGAAACGTGGTGCCATTACTGGCTTTGTTGGTCCAATGAATGCTCGAAAAACTTTACTTCTTCTTGATCATGTTTCTGCTGCTGAAGCTGTAGGAGAGAAGGTTGTTGTCTATAAACCAGAAGTTGATGATCGTTTTGCTGTTGATATGATTTGCTCTCGTTGTGGTGGTTCTCGTAAAGCTATTCCAGTACCAAGTTCATCACAAGGTCAATTAAAAGCCAAATCTAGTTTTATCTTAAAAGATGTTAAAAAGAATCACCCCAAAGTTCATATTGTTGCCATTGATGAGGTTGAAATGTTTGATGACGATATCACTGAGGTGGTTATGCGTTTAGTTGAATCTGGTAAAAATGTTGCTTATTCTGGTTTAAATACTAATTATCGAGGGGAAGCCTTTACTAATGGTATCCGTGATCTTATGGCTATTTCTACTAGATTAGAAATGCCAACCGCTCGTTGTACTTATTCATCTGATGGTAAACATAAATGTGGAGCTCCAGCAACAATGACTCAACGTCTCAAAAACGGTAAACCAGATGCTTATTCTAGTCCCTTAATTATTATTGAGAAATTTGCCACTGAAACTGAAAAACCAATCTTTACCTATGAAGCTAGATGCTTAAAACATTGGTCAATTGTTGGCAAAAGACCAAAAAGGCCTCTTCTTTATGATAAAAAAATTACCAAAAGAAATGCCTAACATTATTGTTGCTAATCCTCACGGATTTTGTTTTGGTGTTAGTCGAGCTATTGATATCGCCACCGATACCGCCAAAAATTCCAAAAAACCTATCTATTTTTTAGGTGAATTAGTCCACAATCAACATGTTGTTGATTGGCTTGAATCCGAGTTAAAAATTAAAACAGTCCTCTCAATTGACGAAATCCCTACTAATTCTATTATTATTATTCGGGCTCATGGAGCCTCTCCCTCTATTTATCAACAGGCCCGTGATAAAGGCTTAGAGATTATTGATGCTTCTTGTCCTTTAGTTTTAAAATCCCATCAAACTGCTCGAGATCTAGCTTCTAAAAAGAATGACATTATCTTCCTTTGTAATAAAATTGATCATGATGAAACTATTGGTGTTGTTGGTGAATCCCCAGACTTTATTACTCCTGTCACTCTAAAAGATATTTTTAATTTTGAAATTAAAAATCCTATCAATACGGTCATTATTACTCAGACTACTTTATCTACCACCGAAACTAGAGAAGCTCTCTTGTTTATCAAAAATAAATATCCAGAAATTTCCATTTTACCTCATATTTGTCAGGCCACCACTGATAGACAAAATGCCATTATCAATCTAGCTCAAAAATATAAATTTGTCATTATTGTTGGTTCTCCTACCAGTGCTAATTCCAACAGTCTTAGATCTGTTGCCGAAAGTGTTGGGGCTATCAGTTATATCGTTGATAATGTTTCAGAGTTAAATCCAGATTGGTTTAAAGGTCAAGAAAATATTGTCATTAGTTCTGGAGCTAGCACTCCAGAAGATATTCTTAATAAAGTCGTCGATAAAATAACTGAAATTACTCACCCATAATTTGGATAATTATTTTTCTTTTGCGCTCACAATCCAATTCAATTGCAAAAACTTTTTGCCACACTCCCAAAATCATTTTTCCTTTTTCAATCGGAATAGTTTCTGAATTTCTCATCAATAAATGGCTACAATGAGAGTGGCCATTCAAACAATCAGACGCTCCTGATTGGCATACTAAATTCTCCGTTCTAATAGTTAAATCATTATGGCAGTAATAATTTTCTTTTGGAATCATTTTACTCATTAGTTTTTTAAAATCTTTTACAATTCCTGATTCCTTTTCATTGATACAAATTGCCACTGTTGTATGAGTTGAATATACTAATACTTGTCCTGTCTTTATTCCACTTTCTTCTACAAATTTTTCCACTTCATTAGTTAGATCTCTAAATTCTAAGTAATCTCCACTTTTATATTCAAATTCCTTTTGTTTAATCATAATAATACGTCGTTAGTTTTAAAAAAATCATTTATTGCGAATGAATCTATCTTTTTTTACGACCAAAGAAGTAACCGTCCATGAAAAAAATTGCCATACTAGGATCAACTGGCCAAATAGGCAGTCAAGCCTTAGAAATTATCAGATCTTATCCAGACCAATTTCAAATTATTGGTTTATCTTGTCGTCACCCATCAGCTAAATTTGATCAACAAGTTGCTGAATTTAAACCCAAAGTTACTGCCATTACCCAAATTGATGGCCCTTCTTCACTTGACAAAATTGCCACTCACCCAGATGTTGAATTATTAGTTGTCGCCACTGTTGGTCTAAGTGGTCTAAACCCAACTCTTTTAGCTATTAATAAAGGTAAAAATATTGCTCTCGCCACTAAAGAAGTTTTAGTTATTGCTGGGGAATATGTTTTAGCTCAAGCTAAAAAAAATCATGTCAATATTTTCCCCATCGACAGTGAACATTCAGCTATTTGGCAATGTCTCCATTCGGGTAAAAAAGAGGAAATAAGTCATCTCATTCTAACTATGGGTTCTGGTCCCATCGCCAAGATGGCTCCATCTCAACTAGACAAAGTTACTTTAAAAGATATTCTTAATCGTCCTGTTTGGGATATGGGCCAAAAAATTGCTGTTGATAGTGCTACTGGTATTAATAAAACTTTTGAAGTTATTGAAGCTGGTCTTCTTTTTGATCTTCCCCCAGAAAAAATTCAAATCACTGTTCACCCTCAATACTTTTGTCATTCTTTAATTGAATTTATTGATGGTTCTATTATCGGTGAGTTTGGTGTCCCTGATATGAAACGTTATATTCAATATGCTCTTTTTTATCCTGACAGAAAATTAAATAAAACCCTATCTCCTCCTAATATTTTTGGCCAGACTTTAGAATTTAAACCAGCTCCCTTTGATAAATTTCCTTGTCTTCAATTTGGTTTTGATGCCTTAAAAAGAGGTGGCAATATGCCTGCCATTCTTCATGGAGCTGACACTACTGCTGTCCAAGCTTTTTTAGATGATAAAATAAAATTCACTGATATTCCTAAAGTTATTCAAAAAACCATGGAGACTGTCCCTTTTATTAAGTCTCCTAATATTGATCAAATTATTAATTCAGAAAAAGCAGCTTTTAACCAAGCTATCAAATTTATTTAATTATGATATCCGCTATTATTACCTGTGCTGGCAACGGTACTCGCTTTGGCAGTGACAAGCTTTTTGCCAAGATTAAAAACAAAACCATCTTTATTTATACTTTAGAAAATTTTGTCAAAGCCAAAAAAATTGATGAGATTATTGTTTCTGTCCGTCAAGATAATTTAAAAAAATTTCAAAAATTAGCCAAAGAAGCTAATATTAAAGTTAAATTTGTCATTGGTGGTAGTCAACGTTTTATTTCTGCCCTAAATGGTTTAGCTGCTGCTCAGGGTGAATTTGTTGTTATTCACGATGGCGCTCGTCCTATCGTTTCTCCTTCTCTTATTGATCAAGTTGTTACTGAAGTTAAAAAACATAATGCTGTTATGACCGCTATTCCTCCTCATGTTTCTATTAAATATTCAACCGATGGTTTTATTTCCAATCATCCACCACGTTCTCTTACTTGGATGGCTCAAACTCCTCAAGCTTATCGCAAAGATATTATTAAAAAAGCCTACGAAATGGCTATTACCAATAATCAACATGAAGGTTGTGACGATAGTGAATTAGTTGGTCATATTGGTGTCCCAGTAAAAATCATTTCTGGAGAATTTAATAATTTAAAAATTACTCTTCCTCAGGATTTAGATTTTGTCGCTTGTTTATTAAAAAATCCCATTTCTAAATATGCTTAAAATTGGTCTCGGGCTCGATAGTCACCGTCTTATTTCTAAAACCAAATCTCCTAGTTCAAAAAATCTAGTTCTAGGTGGTTTTACTGTCAGTCAAGATTTTTATTTTGATTCTGATTCTGATGGTGATGTCATTCTTCATTCTCTTTGCAATGCTTTTAGTTCTGCTCTCGGAGGTGCTTCTCTAAATACTTGGGCTGGGCCTATGTGTAAAGAGGGTATTACTGATAGTCGTCTTTATTTGGTTAAAATTCTCTCTATTTTAAAAGATCAAAATTTTTCTATTTCTAATGTTTCTATTGCTCTTGAAGGCAGTCAACCAAAATTAGAAAACTTTAGAGAAAATATTCAAAATACTCTTTCCTCTATATTAGAAATACCTACTAATAATATTGGGATAACCTTTACTAGTGGTCAAGATTTAACTAGTTTTGGCTTAGGCCAGGGGATTCAAGCTACCAGTGTTGTTTTAATTTCCCAAAATGATTTATAAATCACCCGCCAAACTCAATCTTGGCCTTTCCATTATTAAAAAACTTGAGAGATATCATCAAGTCAAATGCGTTTATACTCAAATTTCTCTTTTTGACTATCTTTTTATCCGTCCCCTTAAATTAAATACTATCAAAATTAAGATTAAAAATTGTCCAACCCTTGCATCTGATAAAAACAATCTTATTTACCAAGCCGTCGATTTACTTAAACAAAAATTTAATATTAAAACTGGAGTCTCTATTAATCTCATTAAAAATATTCCTATTGGTTCGGGTCTTGGTGGTGGTAGTTCTAATGCTGCTGTTGTCCTAAAAGCTCTAAATAAAATTTGGCATTTGAATTTATCTTTATCTAAACTTATCAATCTAGCTAAACCTTTGGGCATGGATCTCCCTTATTCATTAATCGGTGGTGTCAAATCAGAAATCCAAGGGGATGATTCAGGTGATTTTATTTCTTTACCCTCTCTTCCTAAGTGTTATATTGTCCTTTGTTTCCCTGATATTTTTATTAGTACCACCACTGCTTTTAATCAAATCGATTATAAAACCGTAAACAAAAATAATTTAGATAATTTAATTTCTTCCATCAATACTCAAGATTTAAAAACTATCGGTCAAAATCTTCATAATGATTTTGATATTTGGACTTCTAAAAAATACCCCGTCATTAATCAAATCAAATCAGTCATGATCAATAACAAAGCTCTAGGAGTTTCTATTACTGGTAAAGGTCCCACTGTTTTTGGAATTTTTGATAACTTAAAATTAGCTCAAAAAGCTAAATCGGATCTTCTTTCTACTTATAAAAATACTTTTCTAGTTAAACCTCTCTAGTTTTGTTTTTTAATTATTTTTAAAACCCAATATCCTAAATACAACAATAATATTATTTGAATTATTATTGCCCCTATAAAAAACATCCCTGTATTATTTATTATCAATCCATATCGATAATAATCCCAAACTATTCTTGCCAGAAAATAGGCAATTATTGGCATTAAAAATATCAAACTAATCAAAAATATTTGTGACTTATCCCTATCTTTTATTAACATTTTTAATGTCAAAAATGGTTCAGTTACCAAATGATATAAATTGCAAAGTAATTTCCATATCTGTCTCACCGCTATTAATATTGTCAATTTAACTATTTTTTTAATCCTTTTTTTGATCATAAGCCCAAACTTCTTTAAATTGTTTTCTCGCTCTCATTAGTCTCGATTCAACTGCCTTAACACTTAATTTATTTTCTTTAGCTATCTCTTTTATTTTCCACCCCTCTATATACTTAAGTCGTAATATATTTTTATAACCCGCTTTCATCTCTCTAAAAGTTTTTTTTATTTCATTTTTTAATTCGTTTTTTAAAGCATCTCTTTCTGGACTTAAAGCTTTATCTGCTATTTCTTCAAACATTGGGTTAACTGAAAATAATATTGTTTTAATTTTTTTCTTTCGATAATAATCAACAATTTTATGTTTAGCAATACTACATATCCAACTAAATTCACTACATCTACCATCAAAACTATCTTTACTATTTATTGCTGCCAACAATACGTCGTTAGTTACTTCTTCAATTACTCCTTCATCGTCAATTTTTTGACTAATAAAGCTTTTTAATCCTAAATGATATTTTTTATAAAACTTCTCCATCAATAGTGACTATTATATCTCATCATCATTTTATAAAAATTATTCCTTGCTCTATACTTAATTAATGCCTTTAAATAAATATAAATATTTAAAAGATTTAGCCAGGACTTGTCGTCTTGATTTACTTGATATGCTTTATAAATCTGGGGGTGGACATCTTGGTGGCCCACTGTCTTCTATGGATATTTTGACTACTCTTTATTTTGGAAAACTTTTTAACTTTAAAAAAGATCATTTTATTTTATCTGCCGGTCATCTAGCCCCAGCTCTTTATACTGTTTTAGCTAATGCTAAATTTTTTGATAAAGCCAAGTTGCCTAAATTTGCTTCTTTTAATTCCTTTTTACAAGGTCATGTCTCTACTAAAGTCCCAGGAGTTGAATATTCTTCAGGTTCTCTTGGACAAGGATTGTCTTTTGCCGCTGGTCTAGCTCTTGGTGACAAATCGTCATCAGTTATCTGTCTAACTAGTGATGGGGAACATCAAGAAGGCCAAGTCTGGGAAGCAGCTATGTTTGCTAAAAAATATCAATTATCAAACCTTATTAACATTATTGATTTTAATAGTTATCAAATTGATGGGGCCACTAAAGACATTATGCCACTTGGTAATTTAGCTGCTAAATATGTTCAATTTGGTTGGACTGTTACTACTATTGATGGTCATGACTTCAGTCAATTAACTAAAGCTTTGTCCAAAGCTCAAAAATCAGACTATCCTAACTGTATTATTGCCAAAACTATTTTTGCTAAAGGTATTTCTTTTATGGAAAAAGATTTTCACTATCATGATGTCAAAAATCTTTCTGAATCTACTTATTTAAAAGCCAAAGCAAAATTATGAATTTAACCTCTATGCGTACCTCTTTTGGTGAAACCTTGTGTCAATTAGCTCAAAATAACCCCAATATTTATGTGGTTGATGCTGATTTGAAATCTGCCCTTAATTTAGATGAATTTGCTCAAAAGTTTCCTACCAGATTTATTGAATGTGGGGTAGCTGAAGCCAACGCTGCTGGAATAGCTGCTGGTTTAGCTAAAACCGGTAAAACTGTTTTTTTAACCTCATTTTCTTGTTTTTCACCTGCTATTAATTGGAATGTTATTAAACAATCAATTTGTTATAACCAATGCAATGTCAAAATAGTTGGTTCTCATTCAGGGCTTATGAGTACTAATCTTGGGGCTACTCATCAAATGTTAGAAGATATTGCTCTCATGCGCTCTCTCCCTAATATGGAAGTTTTTTCTCCCATCGATTCAATTGAAACTGAAAAAATAACCAAAGTTTTAGCTCGTAGTCGTCTTCCCGCTTATCTTCGTTTAGTTCGTCCCACTACTCCTACTATTTTTGATCCAAAATTAAATTTTACTATTGGTAAATCCTCCATTCTTAAAAAAGGTCGAGATGTCACTGTTATTGGTTATGGCCCTATTCTTTATGAGGCTTTTGAAGCTCAAGCTAAATTAAATTTAGATAAACCCTATGTTTCTTTAGAAATTATTAATTGTTCTTCAATCAAACCTCTTGATTTTTCCACTATTTTAAAAAGTATCAAAAAAACTCATCGTCTTATCTGTCTTGAAGATCATCAAAAAAACGGTGGACTAGGGGAATTAGTTGCCAGTTTAATTTTATCTTCAAACCTAAAATGTCAATTCATTCATTTAGGTGTCAATGATAAATTTGGTCGTTCAGCTAAAACTTATCAAAAACTGTATGATTATTATGGTATTGGTGTTAATAATTTAATCACTGCTATCAAATCTATTACTAAAAAATAATTATGACCAAAACTTTAAAAGAAACTTTTTCAGATTATTTTTCTCAAAACAAAGCTATCCCAGCTTTTAATATCGACTCCTTTGAAATTTATCAAGCTGTCGAAGCTGTTGTCGCTGAAACCGGTTCTCCTTGCATTGTTCAACTTTCTGCTGGGGAAGATAAATTTATTCAAGCCGAACGTCTTTTGATGCTAGTCAAAAAATCTCGCATTGATGGTCTCCCTATTTATTTAAATATGGACCATGGGGCTGATTTAACTCGCTTAGAAAACTTAATTAATCTTGGTTTTGATATGGTTCATTTTGATGGTTCAGACCTACCTTTTGACCAAAACCTTAAAAGCAGCATTGATTTTATTAACAAAGTAAAAATTAAAAATCCAGACGTTTTAATTGAAACTGAATTTAACAAAATTAATTTAGTTAATAGTCAAATATCTAGTGATAGTTTTACTAATGTTGATCAAGCTTTTGATTTTATCAATCAAACTAAGACTGATCTCTTAGCTATTTCTATTGGTAATCTTCACGGCGTTAGTTTAGATCAACCTGAAGTTTTAAATTTAGAATTACTCAAACAGATCAAAGAGAAATTACCCAATCAATTCTTTACTCTTCATGGTGGTTCTGGTGTTGATTCTGCTCAAATTTCTGCCAGTCTTAAACTTGGTATCGTTAAAATAAATATCAATACTGATCTTCGAAATGAATTTTTAAAATCTCTCAAAACTAATTTAGACAATAATAAAAGTGATAAAGTTTATAAACTTCTAACTCCTGTTGTGGATGATTTAAAGGTTGTCATTAAAAATAAATTCTTATGTATGATGTAATTTCCATTGGTTCTGCTACTGTCGATATTTTTATTAAATCAGATCAATTTATCACCAAAAATGATTTAATTTCTTTGCCCTATTCTTCCAAAAACGAAATTACCCAAAGTCTAATTTGTAGTGGTGGGGGAGCCACTAATTCATCAGTTTCTTTTTCTCGACTTGGTCTAAAAACTACTTGTGTTGCTTTAATTGGTGATAGTCATTTAAATAATTTTATCTTTCAAGATTTAAAAAAAGATAAAATAGACTCCACTTTAATTGTTCAAAACAAATCAGATATTACCGATTTTTCGGTTATTTTAGTTGCTCCAGATGGTAGTCGTTCCATTCTCACCAATCGAGGCAAATCAGGTCTGGAAGAGAAACATTTTAAATGGAATAAAATCAAAGACACTAAGTGGTTTTATATTACTTCTCTTGAAGGTAACCTTGATCTTTTTGAAAAGATTATTGGTTTTGCTAAAGAAAACAATATTAAAATTTGTTTTAATCCAGGGAATAGAGAATTATCTCAACGAAAAAAAATTATTCCTTTAATCAAAATGATTGATTTTCTTCTTCTAAATCAACAAGAAGCTCAAGTTCTTACGGATACTGATCATCAAAATAGTAATTGGGAAAATAATATTTTTAATTTAAATTGTCCTCTAATTGCTGTCACTAATGGTCGTTTTGGTGCTCATCTATTCTTTGATCATCAACAATTTTATTCTCCTATTATTAAAACTACTCCCATTGATGAAACTGGAGCTGGAGATTCTTTCGGTTCCACCTTTGTTGCTGCCTTAATTTATAACCAAGACCCTAAAATTGCTCTCCATTGGGCTATCAAAAACTCTGCTTCAGTTGTTTCTCATCTTGGTGCCAAAACAGGTCTTCTTAAATTAAGTCAAATTAAGAAATAAGTATGCTTCCCAAACCAGATAAAAACAAAAAAACTTTTCCTTCAGGTGAAGTTATTGAAACTAAAGAAGAAATTTTAGCTAAAAATCAAAAACGACTTCAAAAAAAACGTCGTTTTATTATTATTTCCATTATCCTTACCGTTGGTCTTAGCCTATCTTTTTGGACTTACCGCTCCATTAAAGATTTTTTGAATCAACCTCATCAAATTAATTCCAATTTTAAAATTAATTTACCTCAAATAAATTTATCTAAATCCAAAAGTAATGATTTTGATAATGAAATGCAAACAATAATTTCTGATTTTAAAAATATTTCTTTATATATTACTGATGACAATTTAGATAATCCTTTTCTTTGGCAACAAAATGAATCAGTTCTTTTTAAAGATCAACCAATCGAAGATATTAAATCAAAACTTGATAACCTCACTCCGACTAATAAAAGTTCTCTAAACATCAACTTTCCTGAAGGTCTTTCTTTCCAAGAAATTATCTCTGACAAAATTGGTTTTGATTATTTAGGTCAAATCAATTTACCTGGTAAAAAACTTTTAATTTTAATCCATTTAGATAATAAACAAGATGTTTCTACTTTAGTTGAATCAATTTATTGGGCTTATGTCCAAAATTACATCACTAATTAGTTGCTAATTCTTGTATTGGGCTTGGAGTTGGACAATTAATCTTTAATTCACTTCCTGCTAAAACCCATTCTTCTTTTCCACAGATACTTTTTTTAATTAATCCACTTGGTATTTGCCATTCTTCGTTTTCTTTATCTTTTAAAATAAGGTTAGTCAATTGATTCCAAATTGGAGTAGCTCCACTTACTCCTGACGCTACCCAACTCATTGGACTACTATCATTATTACCCACCCAAGAAACAGTTAGATAACTTGGGGTCCATCCAATACACCAATTATCCTTTAAATTATTAGTTGTCCCAGTTTTAACAGCCACTGTTTTATTAGGGATTACTAATTTTGAGTTACTTCCAAATATAGGGGATCGAGCTTGATTATCACTTAAAGCACTATTAATTAAATAAGCATATTCTGATTTTATTAAATTTTCTTTTATTATTTCTTTTTTATAAACATTTTCTCCCAAATAATTTTTGATTTCCAAAACTGGATTTATTTCTAATTTTTCTCCTAAATTAGCAAAGATGCTATAAGCTTGAGCCAATTCAATCATTTTTACCTCTCCACTCCCCAAAGCCAAAGATAAACCAAATCTGCTTCTATCTTTCCAAGTAGTTATTCCCATATTTTCAGCTAAATCTATCATATTATTTACCCCATTTTTTTCTAACAATTTTACTGATGGGATATTTAAAGATGATGCTAAGGCTGTTCTTAAAGTCACTTCTCCCATATATTTTCCATTATAGTTTTGGGGAGTATAAGCTTTTTGTCCTAGGCTTGTTGGCGGATAACTTATTTGACTATCACTTATTTTAGATGCCAAACTAAAATTATTTTCCAAAGCTAGTAAATAATTTATTGGTTTAATTGATGACCCTGGTTGTCTTAATGCAGTTGTTACATTTACTTCTCCATCAATTTCTTTTGAATAATAATCAACCGATCCCACCATTGCTAAGATATCTCCACTTTTAACATCAATTATCAAAGCCCCACCATTTGATATTTTTAATTTTCTATTTTTTTCTACTTCATCTTTAACAATTTTTTGAGCTTTATTTTGTAATTCCAAATCTAAACTAGTTTTAATTACTAATCCTTGTTTTTCAAAATTAGTATAACCTTGATCCTCTAACAATTTTTTAATATAGAAGACAAAATGAGGGGCTTCTATTAATTTACTATTATTTTTAATAGTTAATTTTTCTTCCAACAGTTTTGCTGCTTTTTCCTCTGTTAAATAGCCAGTCGATATCATTTCTGAGATCACATGTTTTTGTCTTGCCTTTCCTAATTCTGGATTATTTCCATAAGGTGAATAAGAACTTGGAGCTGCTGGTAAACCAGCCAAATAAGCTGATTCTTCAGTTTTTAATTCCCACACATGTTTTCCAAAGTATTTCTGTGAAGCCTCTTCTACTCCATAAGCTTCTCCACCATAAGAAACTTGGTTAAGATATCTTTCTAAAATTTCATTTTTAGTCATTTTACTTTCTACTATTAAGGTCAAAACTGCTTCTTTTATCTTTCTGATTATCTTTTTTTCACTACTAAAAAAAACATTTTTTACCAATTGTTGAGTAATTGTTGACCCACCCCTAGGTTTATCTTGATCATCTTTTTTAAAATTATATATTACTGCTGTTATCAAACCTTTTATCGATAAACCATGATGTTCATAAAATTTTTTGTCCTCAATTGCTAAAGTGGCCTCTATTAAATCTGTTGGAATTTTATCTATTGGAATCCAAGTTCTATTTTCATTTTGATAGAACTTATAAAGCACTTTTTCATTTCTATCTAATATTTGGGTTGATAAGGTTGGGGGACTATAAATTAAATTTACATTTGGTAAGTCTTTAATTATTTTTAAATAAAACCAAGTTGATCCTACTATCAAAATAGAGATCAACCCTGCTGATATTAAAAACTTTTTCTTAAAACTAGTTGATATTTTCTTTTTTTCTAGTTTTGAGATATTTACTCTTATTTTTTTCTTTTTTCTTAAATTAAATTTATTAAAACTAAAACTTGGAAATCTAATTTTAACTTTTGGCAACTTAATAATTAATTTTGGTAGTTTGAAATTAATTTTCGCTATTTTTATACTTAATTTCGGCAGTTTAAAACTTAATTTTGGAGTTTTTATTTTAGGAAGATTAAATTCAGGAATTTTTATTCTAAATTTAGGTAATTTAATTTTAACCAGTTTTATTCTTGGTAATTTAAAATCAAGACTAAATGATGAAATCTTTTTAAACAACCAAAATATACTTTTTATCGACCAGACAATAGGGTGTCCTATTTGGATTAAAATTTTTACAATTTTTTGCAATAAATTCATCCTTAATTAATTGTTATTATTGGTTTTTCATTTTTTATTTGCCCGTTTTCATCGATTGTTTCGATCTGGGGGCAGTCGAGACAAATATTAGCTCCAGTAATATCTTTTATAATTGTATGTTCCTGCATTTCAGTATTAGTGGCTGTATCTTTTTCTCCAACTATCTGTCCCGTATCTTTATTAATTAATACATTTTGTCTTAAAACAGTTTGTTTACCTGGTAAATATTCTTTTTTAAAGTATTCAAAGTGAGATTCACAACCCTCTTCTGGTATTGCCATCCCTGTTAAATTACACACATTCATCCCTACTATATTAGAAGGTCTGACCGGTTCTTTAACTTCTTTATCCATTAATAACTGAGTCATTATTTTATTCCAGATCGGAGCTGCTCCAGTAGTTCCTGAAACTAATCCTCCCATTTTAGAATTATCATTATTTCCCACCCAAGTAGCTACCACATAATCTTGGGTGTAACCCATAGTCCAGTTATCTCTCATATCATTAGTTGTCCCAGTTTTTACTGCTACCTCTGGGTGTCCTTTTATATTCAACATTGATCCTCTTCCAAAAACCATTGCTCTGGCTCCATCATCAGATAAAATTTGTTGGATTATAAATCCAGTTTCCCTTGACATTACTCTTTTACCACCCTCATATTTATATTCCTCTAAAGTTTTTCCATCCTTATCTACTACTTTTAATATTGGATTTAAATCTTGTCTTATCCCCATATTAGCCAAAACTCCATAAGCCACTGTCATATCACTCATAGTTACTTCACCACCACCCAAAGTTAAAGATAATCCATAATCTGAAGCATTCTTAAAAGTCTCTAACCCCATTGCTGAAGCTGAAGCCACAAATGTTTCTAATCCATTTACCTTTAAAACTTTTACAGCTGGAATATTTAATGAATTTGCTAATGAATTACGAATTGATTGAATTCCATAATAAGAGTAGCCATAATTTGTTGGACAATAAGGAGCCTGATTTACTTGACCAAAACAAGTAGGATTATCATCAACTACTGAGGCTGCTGTTATCTTTCCAGTGTCGATTCCTACCGCATAGTTTAAGGGTTTAATTGATGATCCTGGTTGTCTAAGTGCTGTGGTTACATTGTATTTACCATCAATCTCATTAGAGAAATAATCAATTGACCCAACCATAGCTAATATTTGACCAGTTTTTGGTTCAGTTATCATTGCTGCTCCATTACCTACTTTATATTTAGTTAATTTAGATACTTCTGCTGATACTGATGCTTCAGCCATAGTTTGGATATCCAAATCTAAACTAGTAGTGATTTTTAAACCACCTTCAGTTAATTTTTGAATTCCATATTTTTCTGCCAATAATTCTTTTACATAAAAAACAAAATGGGGAGCCGATATTCCAGTTTTACTTATGTAATAATTTAATTCTTCTGTTTTTGCTTTTTCAAACTCATCATTAGTTATCATTTTAAGTTCTAACATCCTATTTAAAACTAATTCTTGTCTATTCTTAGCTGCTTCCGGGTGAGTAAAAGGGGAATATTTTGTCGGTGATCCTGGTAAACCAGCTAATAAAGCTGATTCGGCTAAAGTTAAATCTTTTACATCTTTATTAAAAATTCCATTAGCAGCTGCTTGAACTCCCCATAATGTTCCTCCATAAGGAGTTTGATTAAAATACATTTCCAATATTTCATCTTTACTGTACATTACTTCAGTTCCTATTGTTAAAAAAGCTTCTTTTACTTTTCGAGAAATTGTTCTTTCTGGTGTTAATAAAGCATTCTTAACTAACTGTTGAGTTAAAGTTGAACCACCTTGTAATCTTTTTTGAACTATTGTTCTATACAAACCTCTAATTAAACCCTTTACATCAAATCCGTTATGTTTGTAAAAATTAGAATCTTCAATTGCTAAAGTTGCATCTTTAAGACTACTAGAAATATCTGCCAATTTTACCGGAGTTCTTCTTTTATCGGCATATATTTCATACAACAATTTTCCATTTCGGTCTAATATATAAGAAGATTGAGCATATTCTCCACTGGATAACTTCATTGGGTTTGGCATATCGGCCGCCACATACATTATTATCCCTCCCGTAATCATCACTATTAGAATTAATCCTACCCAAACAATTTTTTTACTTAAAAATTTCTTCAACCCGCCAGGTGAGTTCTTGCTTTTCTTCTTCCTCAATTTCAAGCGTTTGAATAATTTTTTTATAGACATAAATAGTTTTGTTTATTTGATTTTGGATGTGTTGATTTTCAATCCGATTTGATTGATCTTTTTTCAACTCCTCACTAGCCAATTTTAACTTATTAGTCGCTTCGATTGTAGTCTTAATTATTATTTGTTTATTTGCTTTTTGTTTAGTCATTAATATTACTTCTTCCATTTGCTTATCAGCGGTTAAAAGCATCATTCGACTTTTATCAATTGGGTTTCTAGTAAAACTTATCCAAATGTAATCTCTAAAACTTTTTAAAAAATAAAATGGACTTGATGGTAAAACTCCTGTTTCTGGAAATTTATAATTAATATTTTCCCATTCTCCTTCTCGGTTTATAATGTCAGTTTTTATTGGTACGTTTCTTAATCTATCGTTTTTTTCATCATTAATTGTGGTTATTAAAGTTGTCCTAATTATAGAAAAAGCTAAAATTACCAATCCCATTAATAAAAAAATTATTCTTAAAATTCTTTGCCACATCCATTTATTCTATCATTCACTTATGAAAGAAAGCGTGGTAGTAGTTTACTTTTTCATTAGTTATTCTTCTTCTCATATACCAATATTGTGGCCAAAAAAACAATTTATTAATTAATTGATCTAAATAACTATCTCTCTCTTTTTTTGTTTTATCTGACAATTTGATAATTTGACAATTTGACAACCTATTTAGATAACCAGTAGCTAAATATTTTTTTACCCAATCATTTGCCAAGATAAATTTTTCATAAGTTTTTTGTCTATTAATTATTGGTTTTAATAGTATTAAATCAATTGCATTTTTTAAATTTTGTTTATTTTTAGGTAGTTTTAAATTAGCTTCATCCAACCATAAATTAAAACAAAACTCGTCTTTATTTTCTCCTTTT
>CAYOXV010000004.1:23961-36845 GCA_964408055.1 uncultured Gammaproteobacteria bacterium
ATTAGCTTCATCCAACCATAAATTAAAACAAAACTCGTCTTTATTTTCTCCTTTTCCATATTTCCGATGGGGGATTTTATTTACAAATATAAACCACCTTAATTTAAATCTTGTTAACCACAATTTATTTTTTTTAATAATTAACATTATGTCAATATCATCATTTTCTTTTGGATATTCAGTTGCCACCGATCCAGAGATTCCTAAAAATAGAACATCTTTAAATTTCTTTTTCATCAATTCACTCAAATTTTCTACTTTCCTTTCTTTTCCCTCTAACCATTTATTTTTATTATCATCAATTTTAAAACTTTTTAATCCTTTTTTTATTTCTTCTAATTTGTAAACTTTTTTTGAAATTAATCTTTGATAAATTTGTTTTTCATTAATAGGACATCCAAAACCTTTAGCATAGTCAATTGTTTTTTTAATTGCTTTTAATAATTCCATTCATCCTATTTTATCTTAATTTATCTTTCCCTTGGTATAATACTTGAGAGAAAATGATTGATAAACATTCCAAAATATATCGAGTTTGGGAAATGATTCCTGGTTTTTGTGCCTGGATGACTATCCTTTTTCCTATCTGGGGAGCTTTTTTAGTACCTAAGGCTGTAGGTTATTTTGTTATTGCTTTTTTAGTTTACTGGCTTTATCAATCTTTTAAATCTGCTATTTTAGCTACTATTGGTTATTCCAAAATAAATATCGCCAAGGCTACTAATTGGTTGGAATTATTTCAGGACAAATTTAGATCATTTTGGCTTAAATATAAACAAATAAGCCACGTTATTGTTATCTCTTCATATAAAGAGCCAGTTGAAGTTATTGAAATGGCCGTTGGTAGTCTTGCTGCTCAAATTGATATTGATCTTAAAAAAATCAATGTAATCTTAGCCCAAGAAGCTCGGGCTGGAAAAGAAAACAATGATCAAACTATCGCTTATTTTTCTAAAAAATATAAAAATGTTTTTGGTAATTTAATTTTTACTGAGCATCCTCCAGATATTCCTGGTGAAATTGCTGGTAAACATACCAATGAACGTTTTGCCGCCCAATATTTTAAGAAAAATTATATTGATACTCATAAATTTGATATCAACCACTTAACCTTAACCAGTTGTGATGTGGACACTATTTTCCACCCTAAATATTTTTCTGCTCTTACCTATAACTTTGCTTCCAATTCATCTCGTTATCAACGTTTTTGGCAATCACCAATTTTTTGGCATAACAATATTAATCAAGTTCCTTCTCTTATTAGAATTACTGGAATCCTAGGTAATGTAATTCATATCGCTAATATTCAAGAACCAGACGGTCTCTTCTTTAACTATTCCTGTTATTCATCTTCATTTAAATTAATTGATCAAAGTGGATATTGGGATCCAGATATGATTCCAGAAGATTGGCATATTTTCCTTCAAGCTTTTTTTGCTACCAGCGGTAAGGCTTCAGTTGAACCAATCTTTTTACCAACCATTGTTGATGCTCCCGGTGGTAAAAATTATTTTTCAGCCCTAAAAAATCGTTATTCTCAATGTATTCGTCATGCCTGGGGAGCTACTGATATTCCTTATGCTATTGAACAAGCTCGTATTCACAAAGAAATCCCTTTAATTACTCGAGCTCTCCGTATTTTTAAACTTATTCAAACTCATCTTATTTGGTCCAGTAATTGGTTCATTTTAACTTTAGGTACTTCTCTTCCAGTTATTTTAAATCCTAAATTTTTCCAAACTACTTTTGGGTTTAATTTACCTCGTATTTCCAATATAATTTTAACCATCTGTCTTATCCCGCTTACTACCTTAATAATTTTGGATTGGAAATTAAGACCAACTTGTCAAAAGAAAGGATTTTTCAACATTGTTAAAAATATTCTCCAATGGCCTCTAATGCCGATTGCTACTTTGACCATGTCAGTCTTACCTGGACTTCAATCTCACACTCGACTTTTTTTTGGTAAACGTTTGGAATATAAAACCACTGCCAAAAAAGTTACTAAATAACTGCTATTATAAATTAGATGTCAAAGCTAATTGTTAAGTATAAATATTGGTTTATCCTAGCTGCTGTTTTTATAGTTTTACGCCTCCCTTCACTTTTTGAACCTTACTGGTATGGCGACGAGGGAATTTATTTAACTCTAGGTCAGGCTATTAGAAAAGGCTTAGTTCTTTATTCTCAAATTCATGATAATAAACCCCCCTCCCTTTATTATTTAGCTGCTATTGCCAAAACTGTCTTTGGTTTCCGTTTTTTACTTACCATTGTCATGATTCCCACCGTTTATTATTTTTATCAATTAGTTACTAAATTCTTTAATCAAAAAATCAGTCAAATTATTACTCTAATTTTTGTCGTCTTAACCTCTATTCCTCTTCTGGAAGGGAATATTGCTAATGCTGAAATCTTCATGTTGCTACCTACCATTGCTGCTTTCTTGATTTTTCTAACTGCTAAAAAGAATATCAATTATCTTTTTTCTGGTTTATTATTAGGTTTAGCTTTTACCATTAAAGTACCAGTTTTTATTGAGTTTGGCTTTTTGTTTGTTTGGTTATTTTTAACTAATTTAAAAGATATTAAAAATCATTTTTGGTCACTTTTCTTTAAATTATTTACTTTTGGAATTGGCTTTATTATCCCAACCATAATTTTTGGAATTTATTTTGCTGCCAAAGGAGCTTTTCTTTTATTTTTAAATTCAGCCTTGCTTCAAAATTTTTCCTATCTTTCTTCATGGGCTACTGGTACTCAAACAGCTCCTGCTAGTAGTGGAGGATTAGTTGTTAGACTTATTGTTTTATTAATTTTTTGGTTGTTAATCTTTTTTCTAAAACTAAGAAAGATTATTGATTCTAAATTATCTTTTATTTTATTTTGGTTTGGGGCTACTATTTTTGGAGCTCTTTTATCTACTCGACCATATCCTCATTATTTAATTCAAGTTATTCCACCTTTTTGTCTTCTTCTCCCTACTATTTTAAATTTTAAGAACTTTAGAAATCAAATTTTAATTTTTCTTTCTTTCTTTTCATTATTTTTGATTATTAAAAAATACGATTTTTATACTTATCCAGTTTTTTCTTATTATAAAAGCTTTTATTTATCTGCTTCCAAAGCCAATTTTTATAAGTTTTTTGGCCAAGATGTTGATTCTATTTATCAAATTTCCTCTCATATTAATAAAAATTCAGATTTTCAAGATCGTATCTTTATTTGGGGAGACCAAGCTTACATTTACGCCTTATCTGATAGACTTCCTCCAGGTCGCTATACTGTTGCTTATCATATAGTCGATTTTAATGGTTATTCTGAAACTATTTCTGATATTAAAACTCACTTACCTAAATTTATAGTTTATTCACCTATGTCTAATCGGCCCTTTGATCAACTAGATGAATTTATTTCTCGTTATTATTATTTAGATACTACTATAAATTCCAACTTAATTTTTAAATTAAGGTAGTTTATGTCTGTTTTAAAATCCATTTCCATCCAAGTTGGTTCTTTAGGTAAATTTTGGCAGAATAAACTTAATCATCAAATTTTTCGTTGGAATATTATTTTTATAATTGGTCAACTAGCTTTTTTAATTTTTAAATTCAATAGTCTTCCAGATCAAGTTCCTCTTTATTATTCTCTTCCTTGGGGAGAATCACAATTAGCTTCAGTTCCTGCCTTATTTTTTCTCCCCACCTTTTCTATAATTTTTTTACTTATTAATCATCTTTTAGCTACTTTCTTTTTAAATAGCATCCAACTTTTTTCTCGCCTTTTAATTATAATTTCTCTTATTTTTTCCATTTTTTCTTTTATTACTCTCTTTCAAATTATCACTATCATTTCCTAAATGATTCTATTTATTGCTGTTATTATCATTTCTGGTTTAATCTCTTTTTTATTAACCCCATTGGTTAGAAATTTTTTTATTCATAAAAAATGGGTTGAAAATCCAACTGAAAAAAATAAAAAAAGTAATAATGCTACTGCCCTGACTTCAGTTCCTCGAGGTGGGGGAATTCCTATTTTTATTTCCGTACTAATTGTCTCTTTGTTTTTTTTACCTATTGATAAGCATTTAATCGGTATTTTATTAGCTGGCCTTTTAACTTTAGTTGTTGGAATTTGGGATGATCTAAAAGATATTAATCCTAAAGTTAGACTAATCACTAATATTTTATCGGCCCTAATTGTTGTTGGATCTGGAATTGGGATTGCCTTTATTTCTAATCCTCTCACTGGTGGTATTATTGATCTTTCTTTTTTAAAAATTAATTTTAATTTTCTAGGGCCTCATAGTATTTGGATTATTTCAGATATTTTAGCCATTATTTGGATTGTGTGGTGTATGAATATTGTCGGTTGGGCTACCGGAGTTGATGGTCAACTCCCTGGATTTACCGCCATTTCTGCCTTTTTTATGGGAATTCTAGCTTTCAAATATGCCACTGATATCACCCAATGGCCTGTCATTATTTTAGCTGCTTCAGTCTGTGGAGCTTATCTTGGGTTTTTACCTTTTAATTTCTTTCCTCAAAGTATTATGCCCGGCTATAGTGGTAAAAGTTTAGCTGGTTTTTTCTTAGCTGTTCTAGCTATCCTCTCCGGTGCTAAATTAGCCACTTTAATTTTTCTTTTAGGTATTCCTATGCTCGATGCTATTTACACCATTATTAGAAGAATTATTAAACATAAACCGATCTATGTTGGTGATGGTCAACATTTTCATCATCAATTACTTAAAAAAGGGTGGAGTCGTCGCTCCATTAGTCTTCTTTATTGGTTTTTTAGTTTTGCCCTAGGAACCACCGCTCTCTTTTTAAACAGTAGCCAAAAATTTTACGCTTTTATTGGTCTTGCTCTAATCTTTTTTGCTTGTGTTTTTAGTTTTTCTCGGCATACTTAGACGATATCCATCCATTTTTATTCTCTCCTAGATCAATTTTATACCAATCAGTTGCTTCTTCTAATAAATCATAGTTTTCATTTGGATTTACTCGAGCAACTTCTTTAGAGGCACTCGAGCTAGCTTCTCTTACTTTTAACCAGCCTGTTTCAGTTTCTTTTATAGTTACTCTTATTTTATTTTCTACTAAATCACTATTTTCTATTTCTACTAAAGGTTGATTCCCTTGGTCTTGAGTTTCTTGATTTATAGTTGTTGTTTCTTTTCCCAATATTACTTCAACAACCAATTGATATCCCTTAATTGCCTTAACAAAAATATCTGAATTTTTATGTCCCGGGAAAGTTAAGCTTAAATGTTTATCACCTTCTCCAATATTATTTATTTTTATTGGCGAAAATCCCTTAATTTCATTATCAATAGATATGGTTGCGGCTGAAGGGTTTGACATTGCCATTAACCCTGCATTTTTTTTATCTCCAGTTTTTTCTAAAAACAAAATATATCCACCTGATTCTTCATCACTTTTCCCAAATTCCCAATCAATCACTGTATTTACATTATTTTGTAATTTTATCTTTTTAGTCCAACTACTTTCGTTAGTAACCAGCTTTATTTCTATCTCTCCTGGACTTAGAGTTCTATTTTTATAAGGTGTCATTCCCATTTCCTTTCCATCTAAATAAACCTTAGCTATTGGATAACTATTTATTTCCACTGCCGATCTTTTTGGGGATAAAGAACATCCACTTAAAAAAAATGAAGCTAATATTATTAAAAATATTTTTTTCTTCATAGTTCTATAGTTTATCAAAAATAATTTGTGTTTTAATTAAGCTAGACATGAAATTTAAAATTATTATCTCATTAGTTGTTTTAGTAATTTCTTTTTTAATAATTACTTTTCCTTTCAAAACGGCTGATATTATTTCTCCTACTGTTTTACCTTCTATTAAAAAAATATTTATTCCAGCTCCCACTCCTCCCTTAACCGTTAAAATTGGCTTAATGGGGGATTTAGGTTTGGGTCGTTACATCACTGGTGTTGCTCGTTCTAAAAATGACTTTTCTTGGAGTTTTAAAGAAGTTAGTCCTATTCTTCAAAGCAATGATTTCAATTTAGCTAATCTAGAAAGTCCTATCATTAAAAACTGTCCTACTGGTTATACTGGTACTTTTACTTTTTGTGGCGATTCTCGATTTTTACCTATTCTTAAATCAAATAAGTTTATTTTTAATTTAGCCAATAATCATATTTTAAATTATGGTCAAGATGGCTTTAGTCAAACTAAGAGTTTTTTAAGCCAATATGATATCAATTTTGTTTATTCTCATAATTTAGACTCCCAGTTTCTTCAACAAGAGATTAATGGTATTAAATTCGGTTTTTTAGGTTATGATTTTATTTCTAACCCTAAATTAGATTCAAAGCAAATAATTGATGCTATTAAAAAATATAATTCTCAAGTCGATTGGTTAATCCTTTCTCTCCATTGGGGGAATGAATATCTACCTATTGCAGAAGAGTGGAGAATTAATTTAGCTCATCAATTTATTGATGCTGGTGTTGATATTATTCATGGTCACCACCCTCATGTTCTTCAACAAACAGAAATTTATCAAAACAAACCCATCTTTTATTCTTTAGGTAATTTTATTTTTGATCAAAATTGGTCTATCGAAACTTCTACTTCTGAGATTATTAATTTAACTATAACTAAAACAGAAATAATTAATACTGAAACCATTCCCTTAATCATCAAGCACAATTCTCAACCCCA
The DNA here is from genome assembly GCA_964408055.1 of uncultured Gammaproteobacteria bacterium. Classification (GTDB taxonomy): domain Bacteria; phylum Patescibacteriota; class Microgenomatia; order UBA12405; family UBA12405; genus WARW01. Next base: position 30,658 of record CAYOXV010000004.1, read on the forward strand.
AGTCTTTATTTAAAATAATCAAAAATCTTATTTACTAAACCTCTTTTTTCTTCCTTTTGGCAACCTTTATGTTTTTGAATTGTTTTTAATACTTCGCTTGAAGTTAATACTATTTCATAAACTTTTTTTTCAATTGAATCATATTTCATATCCTTAACCAATTCGTTTACTGTTTCCTTCCATTGTTCTCCAAAAAATATCAATGGTTCGTGATTACCATATTCAAATTTTGCCATTTCCCAGGTCAATCCTACTTCAGACAAAGTTCCTACTCCTCCATTAAAAATTACAAAAGCATCTCCTACTTCTATTAATTTATTTAACCTATCAGGATAATTACTAGTTCTAATAATCTTATCCGCTAATTTGTTATTTTCTAAATTTAAACCTTCATAATTTTGAGGTTTATTTTTTGGGTCTAAAATAACTATTTCTGCCTTTCCACCACCAGCTTTTGCTCCCATTGTTGCTGCCAACATCACCCCTGGACCTCCACCATTGACAATTACATATCCATTTTCTGCTAATAATTTAGCTGTATTAAAAGCATCTATAAAATGTTGATCAGTTTTTTTGGCATCAGCATCTCCAAAGATGGCAACTCGTTTAATTATTTTTTTAGTTTTCGCTAGCATATTTTAATTTTTCCCAATTATCATCTACCATACCATTAAAAATTGACCCGCCGCAATAGGCAATGTCGATTCCGGCTTCCTTTAATCGTTTTATATTTTCTTCATTTATTCCACCATCAATTCCAATCATAAATTTTAGATTTTTTCCCTCTTTTATTTTTTTTAGTTTTTCAATTTTTTTAAAAATCATTTCATCTAAATCATAGTTGCCAAAGCCTGATTTTCTGCTTAATAGTAAAACTAAATCAGTTTCTTGAGGTATTTCTCCAATTTCTGTCTCAATATCAAAGGCCAAACCAGCCTCCATCCCTAAATCTTTTATTTCAGTTATAAAATCTTCTCTATTAGTCATCATCTCTACTTGTCCAATTACTCGAGATGCATTTATAAAATTACATTTTTCAATCCAATTTTTTGGTTCCTTAACCATCAAATGTATTTCCCATAAAACATTTTCTAGTTCTTCTAACTTACTATTCAATAATTCTAATTCAAAAGTTTTTCCCTCAGTAAATACTCCGTCAATTACGTCAATTTGAATCCACCTACTAATATTTTTAGCATGTCTAATTTTATTTTCTGCGGCCCAAAATTCTTTTTCTAAAATGGTTGGAATTATCTGCATATATAAATTGCGTTTTCAATTAGTCTACAACTATAGCCATATTCATTATCGTACCAAGCTCCGATTGAAATCATGTCATCAGAGATTACTTTAGTCATTTGGCTATCAATAATACAAGAAGCATTATTGCCAATAATGTCAGATGACACTAATGGTTCATAGGATACTTTTAATTTACTTACTAATTTGGGTGATACACTAGCTTCTTCAAAAATAGAATTTATTTCTTCTATAGTTGTCTTTCTGACTAATTTAAAAGTTAAATCAGAATAACTCCCACATACTACTGGAACTCTTATAGCTGTTCCTGCAAATCGGCCTGCTGCTGGAGGATAAGCTGCTATTACTGCTTCAGCCGCCCCAGTTGAAGTTGGGACTATGTTTATTGCTGCTGCTCTTGCTCTTCTTGGATCTTTACTATTATTACCATCAACTAAACTTTGATTGGTGGTGTAAGCATGAATTGTGGTCAAAGTCCCTTCTTGAAACCCAATTTTTTCATCAATTATTTTTACTATTGGAGCTACACAATTAGTGGTACAAGATCCATTAGAAATTAGTTTTTCTCCATCATATTTTTCTTCATTTACTCCCAAAATAATTACTGGAATCTTTTTATCTTTAGCTGGAGCTGAAATTATCACTTTTTTAGCTCCTGCTTTTATGTGACCCATCGCCTTCATATCAGTAAAAACACCAGTACATTCTAAAACTACATCAACATCATAATTTTTCCATTTTATTTTTTCTGGATCTTTTTCTCCCAAAAAGGGGATTATTGTTGATCCAATCTTTAGTTGGCCTATTTCTGATCCTTTTTCTGGTTCTAAGTAACTAACTTTTGCTGGGATTCTTCCATAAACTGAATCATACTTAAACTGCATTGCCAACGATTCCATCGTTAAATTACCAGCTGTATTTATAGCTGCCACTTCTACTTCATATCTTTCTAACAATATTGCTCTTAAAACCACACTCCCAATTCTCCCAAAACCATTAATTCCAATTCTGATTTTTTTATCTTTCTTCATAAAATAATTTTATACCATTTATACTAATTTAGTCCCACGCTGGTAAAGATCTTTTTTTTAAGAATTCTAGTAACACTCCACCCCCACTACAAATAAAGTTTATTTTATCTTTTAACCCTAAAAATTTAATTGAAGCATTAGTATCTCCACCAGCAATTACTTTATAACTTGCCTCTGAATTTGCCACTGCTCTTGCTATTTTTTCGGTTCCAACCCTACTTTTTTCATCTTCATAAAATCCCATAGCACCGCCCCAAATTATTGTCTTTGACCTATTTATTATTTCAATAAAACTATCAATATCATTTTCATTTAAATCCAATCCATCTTCTCTTAGTTTTGCCACTAATATTTTTTCATTTAACTGTTTATCGGTCATTAGTTTTGGTAATTTCCCTCCTATCAAAACATTATCCGCTATTTCTGTTAATTGATTTAAATATTTTAGTTTATCTTCTTTGGCTCCTCCCAAAATTATTGTCATTGGTTTTTCACCATCAAAAATTTTCTCCATTCCTTCAGCCTCTTCGATAAAATTAAATCCATAAAAAGTTTCCATTTCCCGATGAATTATAATAGAAGCACTAGCTCGGTGGGCTACCGCAATCGCATCATTTACTAAGTTTTGACAATATTTTTTTAAGACTGAAAATAAACCAGTATCCCCATCATCTTCTTCACTCCAAAATCTAATATTTTCTATAAAAATAACTTGATTATTTTCCAATGCCGATCTTATCTTTTCATCATTTTTAATATCTTCTACAAAAACACTTTCAATTATATTTTCTCCACTAATTTCCAATAAACTCATCAATTCTAAATAAATTGGCTTAAGAGACAATTCCTCGTTAAATTTTCCCTCCGGTCTGCCTCTGTGTCCAATTATTACAACTTTATTATTTCTCTCTAAAAGTAGTCTTATTGTTGCGATTGATTTTTTTAATCGACTATTATCCAAGATTAATCCATTCTCTATTGGTAAATCAGTATCTAGCCTCAAAATAACTCTCAAATTACTACCAATATCTTCAACTGATCTTAGTGTTTTCATATTTTTTTATCGCTTGGATTCTTCTAATATGTCTTTCTTCACTAGAAAATAAAGTCTCCAAAAAAACTTTAACTATTTTTAAATTATCTTCTTTGTCTACCAGGTCAGCTGCTAAACATAAAATATTAGCGTCGTTATGTTCTCTAGTCATTCTTGCCTGCTCTTCCAAAAGACACAAAGATGCCCTAGCTCCATTTACTTTATTAGCAATAATTGACATTCCTGCTCCCGAACCACAAATTAAAATTCCCTTAGTGTTTTCATCTATTGTTTTTTGGGCTAAATTTAAACCAATCTCAACATAATCATCATCTTTGTCGTAAACTTTACTTCCCAAATCAATTATATTTACTCCTTCCTCTCTTAAATTTTCTTTTAAAAACTCCTTTAATAAAAAACCTCTATGATCAGCTCCAATAAATATACTTCCCATACTTACAATATATCATTTTTAGCTTAAAATAACATAAAGTCATGGAATCAATTTTAATCCGAGGCAAAAAATTTACTTACAAAATTAAAAGGAAAGCAATAAGTTCAATTCGTCTTCATTTAATTTCTATTAATTCTTTTACTGTCTCTTGCCCTAGCCTTACTCCCGGGTTTATTGTTCAGAGGTTTATTCAAAAAAATATTGATTGGATATCTCAAAACTCAGCTAAATTTAAACCTAAAAAAAGGATTCTAAAACTAAAAAATCTTAAAATTTTAGGTTTAAAATATCAACTTATTTTTAAAAAAACTCAAACAGATTCAGTTTTAATTTTCCCAGATGAACAAAAAATTTATGTCAACACTTCTAAATATAAAGGTAAATATGTCCAACCTCTTCTTGAAAAAAAACTTCGACCTTTTGCCTCAACTCTTATTAAAAAAGAATTAAAAACAATATCTCAAGAATTTGGCTTTAAATACAATAATGTCACTGTTAGAAATCAATCCTCTCGTTTTGGTTCCTGTTCCTCTCGAGGTAATCTTAATTTTAATTGGCAAATAATCTTTTTCCCTCCTAGTAAATTTAGACATATCTTACTTCATGAACTAACTCATTTAAAAATAAAAAACCATTCAAAAACTTTTTGGAATCAATTAACAATTTATGATCCAAATTGCAAAAATAATAATCTCTGGCTCAAAAAACAGGGGACTAAACACTTTGTTTTTTAAACTTCTATTTCTATCCCTACCGGACAATGATCTGAACCATCAATTTCTGGCATTATAAATGCCGATTTTACCTGGTTTTTTATCTTTTCATCTACAAAAAAATAATCAATTCTCCATCCTACGTTTCTGACTCGTGCTCCTGATCTCTGACTCCACCAAGAATAATTATTACCTTCTTTATTAAACATTCTAAAAGTGTCTACCCAACCATTTTCTACTAATTTATCCATCCATTTTCTCTCAATTTCTAAAAATCCAGAAATATTTTTATTATCCTTTGGTCTGGCCAAATCTATTTCTTCATGGGCTGTATTAATATCCCCGCAAAATATTACTTTTTCCCCTCGATCCCTTAATTCATTTATATACTTTAAAAAGTATTCATAAAAATCCATCTTATATTTCAATCGACCAGCATCTCTTTTCCCATTTGGAAAATAAACATTTAATAAAGTAAATTCATCAAATTTAGTAATTATTACTCGCCCTTCATCATCCCAATCATTATCTCTATCTCCTACAATTATTTTTTTTGGTTCTATTTTAGTAAAAGTAACTACTCCACTATAACCAGCTTTTTTAGCTGGATTCCAATAACTCTTGTAACTAATAGGGTAGTCAAAACTTAATTCCACTTGTGCTGGTGTTGCTTTTGCTTCTTGAAAACAATATATATCTGCATCAATATCCTTCATTTTCTGCCACAAACCCTTTCTTATTGCTGCTCTTATTCCAGCTAAATTCCAAGAAATTATTTTTATCTTCATAAACTATTTTATCAATAGTATACTTATGTATGGAAAAAATTAAAAACCTACCTCCAGTCTTTATTATTTCATTAGCTATTATCTTATCTGCCGTTCTAATCTCTCGTACTGGTATCTATATTAAAAATACTGGTGGAGCCGAAAGTAACGGTAAAATTTCTAATACCATTTCTGTTAGTGGTGATGGTAAAGTTTTTGCCAAACCAGATATGGTTAATTTAACTGTTTCCTTCCAAGAAACTGCTTCTACTAGCAAAGATGCTCTAAGTAAAGTTAATCAAAAAATAGATTCTGCTTTAAAAATCTTAAAAGATAATAAAGTTGACGATTCCGACATTACTACCAACAGATTTAATATTTCTCCCGAATATGATTATAGTAATTCCTCTAGAAAAATTATCGGTCAAAAAGCTTCCCAAACACTTAGTGTCAAAATCAAAAAAATTGATGACAAAGCCACTAAGGCAACTAAAATTATTGATGAATTATCAGCTATCGAGAATCTTCAAGTCAGTGGCATCAGTTTTGATATTGAAGATAAAACTGAATTCTTCTCTCAAGCTCGTGAATTAGCTTTTAATAAAGCTAAACAAAAAGCCGAAGAGTTAGCTAAACTTTCCAAAGTTAAATTAACCAAACCAATCTCTATTACCGATAATACTTATGATGTTTCTCCTGTTACTGCCAATGTTTCTCAACTTAAGTCTTTAAGTATTGAATCAGCCAGTTCAAGTGACAGTCAAATCTCTACTGGTGAAATGAATATTTCCTCTGATATATCGATACTTTGGGGAATTGAGTAAAGGTTACTTTCTGTTATAATAAACCCACCTTAACCAGCGGGAGCCGGACGGTTAGGCAACAGTCTGTAAAACTGTCTAAAGTAGGTTCAACTCCTACCCGCTGGAC
>CAYOXV010000004.1:36945-39126 GCA_964408055.1 uncultured Gammaproteobacteria bacterium
TTAGGCAACAGTCTGTAAAACTGTCTAAAGTAGGTTCAACTCCTACCCGCTGGACACTGTTTGATATAATTAACACATGGGGAGAGAAATACAGAGGTCAACAGAAAGCAATTTTATTCTTACACCAGAAAATACTTCAACAATATTACAAGATATCGGTAAGAGACGAGAACAAAAAGGTAGTTCAGAACAATTAATTCCTCAAATTAGAGATCTTCGTCATCAATCAGAAAATTTAGGTGATTTAACTACTGTTTTAACTTTATTTCAAGAAGAATTACTTTGTGCTCAACATATGATTATGGAAAGTAAAACGAGTAATCCTATTAGAGCTGGCAAAGGTCTTTTACTAATGACAAGTATTTCAAAAGATATGTCCAGTTTTCAAAAAGAAAATAAGGATAAAATTGATCCCATTGTTAATGCTAGAACATTTCGTTTTTTAGGGCGACAAGCTGATCAACTTCACCAATATCCAAAATCAGAAAAACTATACCAACAAGGTTTAAATTTTTTTGAAAATTTAAATAACCCAGATCAAAGATACCATCGCCTTGAACTTTCCGGGTTTTTAGCTTTTTCTCAACTTAAACAAAATAATTCAGCTTGGTTTGATTTAACTATCAAAACTTTATCCGATTTTGATGAGGCACCAGAAGGTATTTGGTTAAAAAATAATGATTATTATACTTGGGCCGTTTGGAAATCAGGTATTGAAATTAGAAATTCTGATAGTTTATTAGGGAATAAAAATAATACTATAAAATATAGAACAAATATTATTTCTTGGTTAGATGACGCTGATTTAATTTTAAAAGTGTCAAGTATAAATCCTCAAATTCGTTTAGACGAATTAGCCCAAGTCCAATCAAAATTAAAATAATTCTATTTTATATTCATCAAGCATTAGTCTTGATATAATCCAATCAGTGTATCTTTCCAAAATTCTTTTACAAAACTTTCGCTCCTACGATCAAAAAATTTTTGAATTTGACCCTAAATTCAATTTGATTTTAGGTCCTAATGGGTCTGGTAAAACCAATATTTTAGAAGCTATTTTTTTCTTATCTTGTGGCAAAAGTTTTCGCGCTAGTTCTCAAGCAAAACTTATCAATTGGAATAGTAATTTTAGCTCAGTTAGAGCCAAATTAGTCGACGATAAAGGAGAAACCTCAGAAATCGAAGTCCAACTTATTAAAAACCAAGATTCCAAAATTGCCACCGTTTCCCGTAAATTTCTTATTCAAAAAGTTTTAAAACCTCGTAAAAATTATATTGGTGTTTTGAAAACCGTCGTTTTCCATCCAGAAGATATTCGTCTTATTACTGGTTCTCCCACTCGTCGTCGTGATTTTTTTGATAATATTTTTTCTCAAACTGAATGGCGATATACTTCTGCTTTGTCTCAATACCATAAAGCTCTAAAACATCGAAATGAACTTCTTGATCAAATTAAACTCGGATTTGCCAAAGAAAGTGAACTTTTTTATTGGGATCAAGTTTTAGTCAAAAATGCCAACATTATTTATGATTTTAGAAATAAATTTATTCGTAGTGCTAATTCTTTTTTAAATAGTCATCCAGATCCACAAATTAATACCATTTCTCTTAATTATCATCCCTCCATTTTAACCGAAGACAAACTTAAAAAAAATTATTCTCTTGATCTAAAAAGAGGATATACCCAAGCTGGTGTTCATCGTGATGATTTTAGTTTTGATAATTCTATTTTCCCTACTGCTGATAAAAATTTAGCTTTTTGGGGGAGTCGAGGCCAACAACGCTTAGCTGTTTTAGCCCTTCGTTTAGCTCAAATAAATTTTTTAGAAAGTACCTACACTGACAAACCTATCCTATTATTAGATGATATTTTTTCTGAACTTGATCCAGAACATCAAAAATTAGTTGTTTCTGTTTGTAAAAAATATCAGACTATCTTTACTGCCGCCGAGCCCGAAAGTGCTAATATTCTTGCCTCTGCTAAACTAATCCAAATTTAAGTAAAAAAAAGACCGCTGTTGTTTTTGATAGCTTGCGCTACAACAGGGTCTTTAATTTCATTCGGTTGTTTGTGGACTTTCACTTGGGCTTGGTTCCACACTCGGTGAGGGTTCCACGCTTTCGCTTGGACTTTCACTTGGGCTTGGTTCCACACTCGGTGAGGGTTCCACGCTTTCGCTT
>CAYOXV010000004.1:39226-43458 GCA_964408055.1 uncultured Gammaproteobacteria bacterium
GGACTTTCACTTGGAGTAGGTTCCAGAATCGGTACCATTTCCAATGGTGGTTCTATTAGCTCTGGAACTTCCCATTGTCCGGCTTCAAGACCGATTTTAACTCTCTGAGTATCTTTTAGCCATGCACCAGTGTTGTCTCCTGAAAATAAACCTTGTAGCCAAGAGATGGCAAAACCTAATTTAGGGAATTTAAAAACATAAATAGTTTCCACTTTCCCAAGCTTCCATCCATCAGTCCAATTGTCTATCTCTTCATTGGCGTCACCCTTAGTCACAATCTCTCCGTCGGATTTTATTTCAACTATCCGATGGGTCAAGATTTCTTTATCTTTAGTTTGGAAAGTGACTATGTCGCCAACTTTGACTTTTTCTGGATCTGCCTTAACAATCATGATCAAATCACCAGCTTCAAACGTTGGGGTCATACTGCCACTGGTTACCACTAATAGCTTATAGAACCGGTTGTTAACCCCAGCACCATAGCCGATAAACAGTAGGAACAAGAAAACCAACACCAAAAAGACAATTAAGATTATTGACCACACTGAAGGCTTTTTCCCTTCTATTTTTATCTCTTCCAATCCTTTTTTCTCCTTTCCTCGAATTGAAATAAGAAAAAAGGGCTACATGCAATTGCTGTGTCATACGACGACAAACAACGGCAAGAGCCCTTTTCTTTTTCATTCGGTTTTTGGTGGGATTTTGGTGGGATTATTGGCCAGTGGTTTGTGCCAATTCGAAGGTCATGTTCAGTGTCATTCCGTCAGTCATTGCCTGATTATCATTCGCTGTATTCCACCAATCAAATACTGCAACCAGTCGGACGTCTGAACCTGCAGCTATCAACTGATTCTGATCATAGTTCCCAGCGATATTACCCGTCGGCCCATTGTAGATCATGATGTCACCCGCGCTGTAACCTCCTGCCTTATCGACATCAATATAAAGACGAAGATTTACTATATCTTGCAATTCGCCGACTCCATCACTCGTATCCCCAACTTCAATTTCCGGTTCAATCCGACCATTTTCACTGTTAGTGACGGTTATATTTTCCAGATCCAGGTAGCCATTCATCGAACCAACATTTGCCAATGTCCAGCTGCTTGTCGGTTGATTGCCAGGCCGCATACCAGTGACTGTAAACTTGACAACATTTGTGTTGTTTCCGTCAACATTGAGATCCAGGCTGCCGGCAGTAAAAGCATTTCCATTACTGGTCTCATTGTCAGAGAACCAGGCCCCCGTGCCGAGCGCGCCGAGCATCATCACCATAACCAAAATCAGAGCAAGTGCTCCGCCGCCGATTCCCAAAAATCTTTTCGTTCCCTTTTTCATTTTGAATACCTTACCTTTCTTCTCTTTCTTTTTTTTTGAGATGTGAATGTACCAAAAACCGAACTTCTATCTTTAAAAAAGAACTACAAAACTGCGCTTGTCGCAATTCCAAGTTCTTTTAAGAAAGTGGAATATATTAAACAGAATCAAATGATTCCGATAATTTAGAAAGCATTATAATATATTTTTTATATTAAAGTCAATCAAAATATATTTATTCTCTATCAAAATTAGTTTTAACTTACTTGATGCAAAAACTAGCTTCATGTAATATAATAACCTCACTGTCTATTTTGGGCAGGAAATGAACTTTTAAATTTCAATGCGTTTTATTAGAGTCCAAAGCTGTTAGTACCAGAAGGCGAAGTTCAGATGTTAATTTGAACAAATATCCCGATCTCTCGGGATTTAATTTTGATTTTCTTTCCGATTATTTTAATCGGATGTTAGTACTAAGAGTTTGATCGTGGCTCAGGGTGAACGCTGGCGATGTGCCTAAGACATGCAAGTCGAACGGGGCTTATAGTCTTCACTTAGTCCTCCTTTTTTAGGGTGGATTTAGTGAAGATTGTAATTCTAGTGGCAAACGGGTGAGTAATAAGTACGAACATACCTCTTTGTGGAGCATAGCCCGCCGAAAGGCGGAGTAATTTTCCATAGTATCCTTCGGGATTAAAGTCGCAAGACGCGAAGAGAGTGGCGTACTCGCTACCAGCTTGTTGGTGAGGTAATAGCTCACCAAGGCTATGACGGCTACCGGCTCTTAGCGGAGAGACCGGCACAATGGGACTGAGACACGGCCCATACTTCTACGGAAGGCAGCAGTTAGGAATTTTGCGCAATGGACGAAAGTCTGACGCAGCGACATCGCGTGTGGGATGACGGCCTTAGGGTTGTAAACCACTTTTTGGAAGCCATGAAGGCGTCCAGAATAAGGAACTACTAACTACGTGCCAGCAGTCGCGGTAATACGTAGGTTCCGAGCGTTACCCGGTTTTATTGGGCGTAAAGAGTCTGTAGGTGGTTTTCTAAGTCTTGTTTCAAAGATCCCGACTTAATCGGGGAAAGGGGCAGGATACTGGAAGACTAGAGTTATATCGGGGTTACTGGAATTTGTAGTGTAGGGGTAAAATCCGTGGATACTACAAAGAACACCAAGCGCGAAGGCGGGTAACCAGGTATACACTGACACTCAGAGACGAAAGCTAGGGTAGCAAATCAGATTAGAGACCTGAGTAGTCCTAGCCGTAAACATTGTCTGTTAATTTTTCCCTTTTATTAGGGGGAGATGTAAGCTAACGCGTTAAACAGACCGCCTGGGGAGTATAGCCGCAAGGCCGAAACTCAAACGAATTGGCGGGGAGGCGCACAACCAGTGGAGCATGTGGTTTAATTCGACATGAAGCGATAAACCTTACCCGGGTTTGAAATGTACCTGCAAACCTCTAGAAACAGAGGAATCTTTCGAAGGTGGTACACAGCTGTTGCATGGCTGTCGTCAGCTCGTGACGTGAGTTGTTCTCTTAAGTGAGGTAACGAGCGCAACCCCTATTGTATGTTACTGTATCATACAAGACTGCCTAGCATTATTTTGTTAGGAGGAAGGAGGGGACGACGTCAAGTCATCATGATGCTTATATCCGGGGCTACACACATCCTACAATGGGTTGTACAGAGGGTTGCAATACCGCGAGGTGGAGCTAATCCCTAAAACAATCCTCAGTTGGGATTGCAGGCTGAAATTCGCCTGCATGAACTTGGAATTGGTAGTAATCGCAAATCAGCAGATTGCGGTGAATACGTTCTCGCCTCTTGCACACACTGCCCGTCAAATCAGCAAAGTTGGGGGTACCCGAAGTTTACCATTAGGTGGATTAAGGTAAATCCAGCGATGAGGGTTAAGTCGTAACAAGGTATCCGTACTGGAAGGTGCGGATGGATCACCTCCTTTGAGGAATAATGTCTTTTTAAAATCGCAAGATTTTTGAAAAGACCATTCATCAATCTTTCTGGTGCTAACAGTTTGACTCTAATAAAACGTAAAAATTTAAATTAAGATCCTCCGTTTATCGGGGGATTTTTAGTTATAATAACGACATAAGCTATATGAATTCTAAAATTGATCCCAAAAATCTTCCCCAACATATTGCCATTATTATGGATGGTAATCGTCGTTGGGCTGCTGCTCGTAATCTTAAACCAAGTGATGGTCATGAAGCTGGTGCTCAAAATCTAGAAAATATTGTTAATCATTGTCGTGATTTGGGTATTAAACATCTTACTGTTTATGCTTTATCTACAGAAAATTGGCGCAAACGCTCAGCTCAAGAGGTTAAAGGTATTTTTAATTTATTATTAAGAATTGTTAAAGAAAAACGAGAAGAATATAGAAAATCGGGTATTCGTTTCTTTGTTTTAGGTAATTTTCAAGCTTTTCCTTTAAAAGTTAGAGATGGCATTAAAAAAATTATGGATGTTGTTTTAGATAAAGAAAGAATTAAATTTAATGTCGCTCTAAATTATGGTGGTCGAGATGAAATTGTTAATGCTATTAAAAATATTATTAAAGATGGGGTTAAACCAAATCAAGTTGATGAAAAGTTAATTTCTAACTATCTTTACACTAAAGGTCAACCAGATCCAGATTTAGTTATTCGTCCTGGTGGAGAATATCGTCTTTCTAATTTTTTATTATGGCAACTTTCTTATGCTGAACTTTATTTCACTGATATTCTTTGGCCTGATTTTACTCCAAAAAAACTAGATGAATCTATTATCTGGTATCAAAAACGTCATCGTCGAATGGGAAAATAAGTTTATAAAAACTTTACTCCCAACGCTACTTGAACTAATTGAGCCACAAAATAAGCAATAAAAATAATTAAAAATCCAAT
>CAYOXV010000005.1:0-3144 GCA_964408055.1 uncultured Gammaproteobacteria bacterium
CAATAATACCTAAAAATAGGTATTATCCAATAATAATTTTAAGAATTTCATCACGCTTTTGCTCCATTAACTCTTGATTATCAGCCTCCAAATTAAGACGAAGGAGGGGTTCAGTATTTGAACCACGAACATTAAACCGCCAATCACCCATTTCAAAAGTTAATCCATCCATTTTTTCAATCGGAGAAGTGGTATTTGCCCCATAAGTGTTTTCTAGTTCAGTAAGAACTTTTTGGACATCAACAACTTTATTATTAATCTCTCCAGAGAGGAAATATTTGGATGAATATTCGTCAACAATTTGATCAAGAGTTTTTGAAGAAGTTGATAAAAACTCGAGAAGGTAGACAAAAGCAACTAACCCACTATCGCAGAGGAAAAAATCTTTAAAATAATAATGACCAGAAACTTCACCTCCAAAATAGGCATTTTCTTTTTTCATTCGAGCTTTGATGTGAGTATGACCAATACGATTAGCAAAAGCTTGGCCGCCAGTGGCAGCAATAATTTCTCTAACTGCTTTAGAAGCACGAATGTCATAAACAATACCACAACCAGGAAATCTTTTTATAAAATATTCAGAAAAAATAGCTGTTAAAAAATCACCTGGAACAAAACGACCTTTTTTATCGATAACAAAGAAACGATCACCATCTGGATCAAACATAACACCTAAATCACTACCCTCAGAAGGAATTCTTTTTTGTATCTCTTCCCTATTTTCAGCTAATAATGGGTCCCCACCATGATTTGGAAAATTACCGTCGATATCCCAATACATTTTGGTAAATTCAACTTGAGGAATTTTTTGTGACAAAAGTTCTAAAAATGGACCAACCATACCATTAGCAGTGTCGGCATGAACTTTAAGAGATTTTATCTTAGAAAGATCGATTAAAGAAGAAACATAATCAACATATTCTTGCCAAACATCTTGTTTTTCAATTGTTCCAATAGATGGAGAATCGGAAGGAATATCATCAGCAACAATCCAATCTTTTATTTCTTTAATACCTGCATCACCTGAAAGAAATTCAGGGATTTTTTTAACCATTTTAAATCCAGTATATTCTTTTGGATTGTGGCTGGCAGTGACGATAACACCGGGAAGATCTCTAGTTTGGCAAGCATAATAAAAACAATCACTAGATGAAAGATCAATATTAATTACACTAACACCAACTTTAGTAAGACCATCAATAACTGCTTGTTTCATTGATTCACCGGAGGTACGTCCATCACGAGCCACAATTACTTTTTGAGGGAAATTTAGATATTTAGCAAAAGCACGACCAACTTTTTCTGACAAAATCTCATCTGCTTGAGTCGGATAAACGCCACGGATATCGTAAGATTTAAAAATAGAAGTATCAATATTAGTCATATAAATTAATTATTAATTAATAATAGGGATAGTGACTAAAGGATAACATACAAACCCTCTCTTTTTTGATAAAATTGGGCATGGATCAAATTAAATATAGTGATTTTGCCAAAGTTGAATTTTTAATTGGAGAAATTAAAGAAGTAATTGAAGTTGAGGAATCAGAAAAGTTATTAAAACTTCAAGTTGATTTTGGGGAAGAGAATTTAAGAACAGTGTTTTCGGGAATAAAAAAATGGTACAAGCCAAAAGACTTAATTGGTAAAAAAACAGTTTTCGTAACTAATATAATGCCTCGAAAAATTATGGGAGAAGAGTCACAAGCCATGATATTTGGGGCTGAAGATGAATCAGGAGAAAATATGAGTGCTTTATTTTTAGATAAAGATTTACCAGTTGGCTCTAAGGTTTTTTAATATGAAAATAGTAGACGATTTAAAAAAAATAATTTTTGAAAGTGGAAAAATTTTAAAGATAGAAATTAATGAAAAAGATATTAAGATTGAGCATCCAGCTGATGTAAATTTTGGTGATTATTCGACTAATATTGCTATGGTATTAGCAAATAAAAAGAATTCTAACCCAAGAGAATTGGCTGAAGAGATAAAGAATAATATTAAAAAAAACGATTTTATTGAAAAAGTTGAAGTGGCAGGAGCTGGATTTATTAATTTTTATTTAAATCCTAAATATTTAATAAATCAGGCTGAAGTAATTAATTATGAAAATGAGTTTAGGAATAAAATGAATGAATATGGGAGTGATAAAACAATGGTTATTGATTATTCGGCTCCCAATATTGCTAAACCATTTGGAATTGGACATTTAAGATCGACTGATATTGGACAAGCTATTTACAACATTTATAAAATTTTAGGGTGGAATTGTATTGGTGATAATCATATTGGAGATTGGGGAACACAATATGGGAAATTAGTAGCAGCGATTAAAAAATGGAATGATAAAGATTTGGACAAATTAACTATTGAAGATTTGGAAAAACTTTATGTAAAATTTCATAAAGAAGCAGAAAGTGATGAAAAATTAGTTGATGAAGGAAGAGAATGGTTTGTAAAATTAGAAAATGGAGACAAAGAAGCTAGAGAAATTTGGCAAAAATGTATTGATATTTCTCTATTAGAATTTGATCGAGTTTATCAACTATTAGGAGTTCACATCGATAATATTCATGGTGAATCTTTTTATGAAAAAATGTTACCTGAGGTGACTAAAGAAATAATAGATAAGGGGATTACTAAAAAAAGTGAGGGAGCAATAATAATCGAATTTAAAGATATACCTCCAGCAATGCTGCAAAAAACAAATGAGACAACAACATATTTTACCCGTGATATGGCGACAATTAAATATAGAATAAAAACTTGGCAGCCAAATTTAATAATTTATGAGGTAGGAGCTGATCAACAATTACATTTTAAACAAGTATTTAAAACTGCTGAAATGATGGGGTGGATGCCTGATATGGGAATGGTACATATTGCTCATGGATTAATCAGATGGCCAACTGGTAAATTTTCAACTAGGAAGGGAGACACAATTCACTTATCAGAGGTGATTGATAAGGCAATGGAAAAAGCAGAAGAAATTGCCCAAAAAAGCGTAATAGATAAAAACTTAACAGCCACAGAAAAAGAAGAGATGATAAAAGCAGTAGCAATTGGAGCAATTAAATTTAATGATTTAGCAACTGATCCAAAAAAAGATGTGATTTTTGATTGGGACCAAATAATGAGTTTAGA
>CAYOXV010000005.1:3244-26241 GCA_964408055.1 uncultured Gammaproteobacteria bacterium
CAACTGATCCAAAAAAAGATGTGATTTTTGATTGGGACCAAATAATGAGTTTAGATGGAGATTCTGGACCTTATTTACAATATACCTATGCTAGAGGAATAAGTGTTTTAAACAAAACCCAGATTAAAGAACAAAAAAATATTGATCAAATAAAAGGAGAGATTAATAATGATGAAATGGCATTAATCAAAGAATTCTATCGATTTGAAGAAAAGATTGTTGAATCAGCAGAAAGATTTTCACCAGCAGTGATTGCAGAATATCTACTTTCTGTGGCTAGAAAATATAATGAATTTTATGCAAAAAATAGAATTATTGGGGAAAAGAAAGAAACATTTAGAGTATTTTTAACAAAAACTACTACTAGTATATTAGAGACTGGATTATATCTTTTAGGAATCAAAACAATAGAAAAAATGTAGTGCTATAATTTGGTTGATGGGAAAAGAACAAAGATATTTTTTGAAATCAGAACTAGGTCATTTAGATGAAACTCAGACTAATAATTTACAGAAATTAAACAAAGTAGTTAGTGGTTTTAAAAAAGTAATTAAAGAATCGAAAAAAGATGAGATTGGAGTTTTGAAACCAACAACTATTCGTTTTAATAGTGATGGAAGCGAAGCTTATTTATGTTTTAGTAATTTTGCTGAAGGAAATGAAACAGATTATTATGGAGATTTAATAAAAGCAAGAGAATGGAATCAAAATACTGGTTTTTATGAAATCACTGATAGTAGTGAAGGTTACAACACGGTAGTAGTTTTAGAAGATTGTCTTTTAAGAAATATTGGTGCAAGAGTTGAAAAATTAGAACTAAGATAAATTATTTTAGTTAAATATTTTTTTATAGATTTCAGAATAATGGGATACAGGGATAAATTTGATATCCTTTTTGACTTCTTTTGGAATCTCGATAAGTGATTTAGCATTATTCTTAGGGATAAAAATAGTTTTTAACCCAGCTCGATGAGCGGCAATGGATTTTTCTTTAAGTCCACCAATTTCTAAAATATTACCCCTTAAAGTAATTTCTCCAGTCATACCAATTTCTTTTGGAACTGAAACACCTTTTAAAGCTGATATTAGAGCTGTAGTGATAGCACCACCAGCACTAGGACCATCTTTTGGAGTAGCACCTTCAGGGACATGAATATGAATATCGATTTTATGAAAATCTTGTTTAATCCCAAAATCTTTAGCTTGAGAACGAATAAAAGAAAGAGCAGCCTGACATGACTCTTTCATAACTGAACCAAGTTTACCAGTTAAAATTAATTGTCCTTTGCCTGGCATAATATTGACTTCGATAAATAAAATATCACCACCAACAGAAGTCCAAGCCAGACCAGTAGAAACACCTATTTCATCTTTTTTACCTTTTAAAGTAGGAGAAAACTTTTCTGGACCTAAAAACTTTTTAAGTAAAAGGAAATTATTTAAATCAACTTTTTTAATTTTAGTAATAATTATTCTTTTAGCAGTTTTTCTAAAAAGTGAGGCAATGGTTCTTTCAAGTCCTCGAACTCCAGCTTCACGAGTATATTTTTCGATGATGTATCTTAAAGTTTCATCTTTAATATCAGTAATATTACTAGGATTTAAACCATTGGCTTCAAGTTCTTTTTTAATAAGATATTTTTTAGCGATATGAAATTTTTCATCAAGGGTATATCCAGAAAAATTAATAATTTCGAGACGATCACGAAGAGCAATAGGAATAGTTGACATATCGTTTCCGGTCAATATGAAGAAAACTTTGGAAAGATCGGTAGGAAAATCAAGGTAATGATCATTAAATTCACAATTTTGTTCAGGATCAAGAGTTTCAAGTAAGGCAGCTGATGGATCCCCTCGATAATCAGAACCGATTTTATCAACTTCATCCAACATAAAAACTGGGTTCATAGATTTAGCATCTTTAAGCCCTTTGATAATACGACCATTCATAGCTCCAACATAAGTACGACGATGACCGCGAATTTCGGCCTCATCTCTAATTCCACCAAGAGAAGCACGAACAAAATTTCGACCTAAAGCTTTGGCAATAGATTTACCAAGTGAGGTTTTACCGACACCTGGAGGACCAATAAAACAGAGGATATTGGCAGTGCCAGAAACTTCTTCAGATTTTTTAGTTTTATTTTTATTTTTAAGACTAATAACAGCAAGATATTCTAAAATTCTTTCTTTAACATCTTTAATACCATAATGATCTTGATCTAAAATTTTAACGGCTTTCGAAATATTACCATTAGATTGGGTATATTTACCCCAAGGTAATTCAATTACAGTTTCTAAATAAGTTTTGATATAACTTGACTCAGGAGCCATAGAACCCATTTCCATGAGACGGTTTAATTCCTTCAATAATTTCTTTTTGATCTCTGAAGAAATTTTTAATTTTTTAATTTTAGTTTCCAATTCATCAAATTCACCACCAGTGGATTCACCAATCTTTTTTAGTTCTTTTTCGATTTGACGTTTACGTTCTTCTAGAACATTTCTTTTAATACCAGTGTTAAATTTTTCTTGAGTTTTTTCTTCAATAGAACGTTCAAGTTCAGCTATTTTCATTTCTTGAATTAAGTGTTCAGTGACAGCTTTAAGCCGTTGGCTAACAATAAGAGTTTCTAGAAGAGATTGTTTTTCAGGTATTTTAGCCTCAACAGAAAAAGAAACTTGATCAGCTAAATCACTACTAGAAACACCAGTTGAAAGTTGCATCATAGCAGGAAGGTCAAATTGGCGGCCAAGAGAAAAAGCTTTTTTAAGTTGGCTAAGGAGAGCCTCAGCGGAACGTTGGACTTCAGTTAGTGGTTCTGGAACAATAGGAAGGTCAACATATTCAGCTAAAAATAAAGGTTCTGTTTTTAAGAGATTAGTGATATTAACCCGAGAAATACCCTTAACAATAGCATGAAGACTACCATCTGTTTGAAGAATGTGTTCAATTTTAGCCAAAACACCCACAGAATAAAGATCTTCCAGTTTTGGGTTTTCCGTTTTTTGGTTTTGTTGGGTGGCAATTATAACTAATTTATTAGTATTATCATAACCATGTAAAAGTGAATTCATGGATTCTTTGCGACCAAAAAAAAGTGAAGTTTCAACTGAAGGGAAAAGAACAATATTACGCAAAGGGATAAGAGGTAAAATTTTTCGAACTGGTTGTAAGGTATTTACTTCTTTTGGAATTTCTGGCATATAATTAGCAGTCTAACACTTTGTTTGCTAAGTGTCAATAATTTTAATAAGTTTCTATATTTTATCGATAAATTCATCATTTTCAATAATTTGATTTAAAAATTGGTAAAATAGCTCTTGTGAAAGATAAATTAATATCAACCCCAAAGAATGGGAAAGTGGTAATTTTGGGAAGACCAAACACTGGCAAGTCAACATTACTTAATGCGATCATGTCGCAAAAAGTAGCGATTACTTCCCCATTACCTCAAACTACTCGTAAAAATAGTCGAGTGGTTTATAGTGACGAAAGAGGAAAAATAATTTTTTTAGATACTCCAGGAATTATTGGGAAAATAAACGATTTAGTAGGGAAAAGAATTAATAAAGAAGCCCCAAAAGCATTGGATCAAGCTGATGTAATTGTATGTTTAGTAGACATTTCTCGACCTAAGAATGAGGAAGAAAATAAAGTAATTGGATTAATCAGAAAAGTAAATACTAAAAAAATATTGGTCTATAACAAAATGGACATAGCAATTGATTCAAAAGATCATTTAGCAGAATATAATTATTTAGAAGAGGAATTTGACAAAGTTATTACTGTTAGTGCTATTAAAGAAAAACATATTAAAGGTCTGCTTAATTATATTTTTGAATTATTACCAGAAAAAAAGAATGAAGAATTAGAGTACAACATTAAAATGATTGAAGATGAAAAGAAACCAAAGATGGGGATGGGGTCAAGTGATTATGTATCAGAAATTATCAGAGAAAAAGCTTATCTCTTTTTAAGAGAAGAAATCCCCTATTCTGTTGATGTGAGAGTAGAAAAAATTGTCGATAAAAAGAAATTAATTTTAATTAAAGCCACAATTTTAACTACAGCTGATCGATATAAAAAAATGATTATTGGAAGAAATGGTAAAAAAATAAAAGAGATTGGTTATAACGCTAGAAAAGAATTAGAATTAATGTCGGGAAGAAAAGTATTTTTAGACTTACTAGTAGAAACTGATAAACATTGGCCAGAAAGAGAAGTAGAAAAATAATTTAATTGACATACTTTTGAATTTACCTTAGACTGAAAGTGTTAATTAGTTTAATTTAAATAAAAAAATATGGCAAAATCTAGTAAGTTTTTTATAGCAACAATGATCGGGGCTGTTGCTGGTGCAATTGGTGGTTTACTTTTAGCTCCACAATCAGGTAAAAAGACACGTGAAGATATTAAAAAAATGGCAATTAAATTAAGTAAAGAAGTTTCAGGTACAGTCAAAGATACTAAGGAAAAAGTAGAAGAAATATTTGGAAAAGCAACTGAAGAAACAATTGCTAAATATAAAAAAATTAAATCAACTGTAGTTAATAAAGTGGCTGAAGTTAAAAGTGCTGGTAAAGGAATTGATAAAGAAAAATATGCCAAAATTGTTGAAACTATAATTGGTGAATTTAAGGATGATTTTGCTGGAACTAAAGACGGAGCCGGTAAAATGATTTCTTTAATGAAAAAAGATTGGGAAAAAATAAAAAAGGCTTTAGTTTAAAGAAGTTGTTATCAAATCGTTTAGTTTTTTAATACTTTGAGGATCGATAATTGAAGTAACGATTTGAGCACCAATTAATTTCTTAGTTTTGGTGATTTGAGTAGGAGTTAAAAGATCTGACTTAGTTAAAACAATAATTTCTGGCTTTTTAGCTAAAACAGAACTGTAGTTAGATAATTCTTGACGAATGGACTGATAATCTTTTTTTGGGTCAAGACTTTCAGCTGAAATACAATGGACTAAAAGGTTGGTACGTTCAATATGTTTCAAAAACTTAAAACCCAAACCTTTCCCTTCAGCGGCACCATCAATAAGTCCTGGAATATCAGCAATAATTATGCCACTTTTAGCGACTCCAAGATTTGGTTCGAGAGTAGTAAAAGAGTAATTAGCAACTTTAGCATTGGCAGAAGTAAGTTCATTTAAAAGACTAGTTTTCCCAGCATTAGGTAGACCAATAAGACCAACTTGAGCAATAAGTTTTAATTGAAGAAAAAGTTTTTTAGGTTGGCATTTAATACCTGGTTCAAATTCTTCGGGAGTTTGATTAGTAGATGATTTAAAACAAAAATTACCTCGGCCACCTTTGCCCCCACCGGCCATCATAATTTTTTGACCAACATGAGTTAACTCAACAGAAGTACCATTGTCATAACTAGCAACTGTACCAACAGGAACTTGAATAATTAAATCATCACCATTTTTACCAGTACGATTATTGATACCACCACGTTGGCCATCACCAGCACCATAAACCTTGGCATGACGAAATTGATCTAATTTACTAATATCAGAAACAGCCTCAAAATAAACATTACCACCATCACCACCAATACCACCATCAGGGCCTCCCTTAGGGCGCCATGCATCAGCATATAGGTGAACAGCACCTCTACCCCCATCGCCACCTTTAATAGTAATATAAACTTCGTCTATAAGCATAGAGGTATTATAACTTATTAGTAACTAATTGACCACAAGCGGCAGCAAAGTTTTGCCCAAAAGATCGGCGAACTGAATATTCAACTTTAAATAATTTAAGATAATCCATAAATATTTTTTGTTGGGATGAAGTTGAAGGTGACATACCACCATCAACTGGATTAAGAGGAATTAAATTAAGAAAAAATAAATAATGAGAATGAATAAAATCAGCCAACAATTTGGCATCATCCTGGCTAGTGTTCTGATCCATTAGGGCATATTCAAAAAATAATTGACGATTAGTTTTGTTGACGTAATAAAGACAAGCTTTCTTAAGCTCAATTAAATTGAATTGTTTGGCAATAGGCATAATTGACTGCCTAAATTGTTGATTAGCAGAATGGAGAGAAATGGCAAGGTTAATTTGACTGTTTAAATTGGCAAAGTTAATAATCTTATCAGCTAAACCAGCAGTTGAAATACTAATTTTACGAGCACCAATATTTAACCCCTCTTTTGAATTTATAATTTTTAGAGCAGAAGTAAGATTATCCCAATTTAAAAATGGCTCACCCATACCCATAAAAACAACTCGACCAATAAATGATGGATATATTTTTTGATTCCAATAAAGAATTTGGTCAACAATTTCATCTGTAGTCAGATTTCTAATAAAACCCATTTTGCCAGTAGCACAAAATTTACAAGCCAAAGGACAACCAACTTGACTAGAAACACAGGCAGTAATCCAATCATCATAATTCATTAAGACTGATTCGATTTGTTGACCGTCAGATAATTTTAGTAAAGCTTTTTGAGTAGAATCATCACCAACGACTTTACTTTCAGAAACTGAAAGAAGGGAAAATTCTTGAGATAATTTTGATCGCAAATCAAGGGAAAGATCAGTCATTTGATCAAAATTTAGATAACGACCAGAATAATAATTCTTAACAATCTGACGATAACGAAAATCAGGTAAATTATTTTTTAGTAAAAATTCTTTTAAAGAGTTTAAGTCCATTATTTATGCCTTATCGATGGCATCTAAATAATCTTGTTTTTGACGGAAACCAACGATAGTATCGATTATTTTACCATCTTTAAAGATAATGACTGTAGGAATACCAGAAACATTATATTTAGTAGAGATTTCTTGGGCTTCATCAACATTAATTTTGACAACTTTAATTTTATCTTTTAATTCATTACTAATTTCTTCAATAATTGGTGTTAGCATCTGACATGGACCACACCAAGGAGCCCAAAAATCGACGAGGACTTTACCTTTGAAATCGATAACTTCTTTTTGAAAATCTGATTGATTAATATTTTGAGCCATAGGGTTATTATAAACGATTATTTTGATTTGACCAATTTAGCAGTATAAATAATTTGACGAACAACACCATCTGGGCCTTCAATTTGATTGGTTCCAGAAAGAGTTACATATTGAGATAAATAGTCAGAAAGGGCAACTTTAATCTCTTTAAGTTGATTCTGAGTATCTTTTAATTTATCAATAGTTGAAATAGCAGCTGGAACATTAAGAGCTTTTTGACGGGCTATGGTTTTTAATTTAGCTTGTTTTTTGGCTTCTTTATCAATTTCTTGATATTCAGTATTACTTTCTAAAATTTCATCAAGCATGGCCCTGTATTCTTTGAGCTCGTAGCTTAGATCGTTAAAACGAGAATTAACATTATTAATAAGCGACTCAATATTGAGAAGATTTTTTACTTGGTTTTCATCTGGCATATCTCTAACTTTATCAATCACTAAACTCTTCTTCAAGAGACAAAAGTTCTTTGACTGAGTTTAATCTAACAAGTTTCATTCTGAGTGATTTAGCATCAGGGAAATTAGTAGTATAAAGTAGAAAATGTTTACGAAGACTATCAAAAACGCGGTGAGGAAAAACTGTTTTAAAAATTTGAGCATGAAGAAGCATGGCAGAAAATTTTTCCTTAGGGGTGGCTAAATAGTTAGAAAAACACCAAGGGTTACCACCAGCGGCACGACCGATTAAAACACCATCAACGCCATATTTTTGACAATATTCAACCCCCTGTGCCCTATTTTGAATATCACCATTACCAAAAATTTTAGTACGAGTGTTTTTGGCCAAATCAACGACTTTTTTTATATCATCCCAGTCAGAGACACCAGCATAAGCCTGTTTTAAAGTACGTCCATGAATGGTAAGAAAATCTAAATCCTGATCTAGTAAAAGTTTAGCCCAAGAATCAATGGTTGATTGGTTAACCCCAAGACGAGTTTTAACAGAAAGAGTTGGTTTAACATTAGTTTTTTTAAGCTGGGAATATTTTTGATTATGTTTGATAACTTCTAAAGTTTTTTTATTTAATTCAATATCAGTAATTTTTACTTTCCCAAAAAACCAATCATCAATCCCCTGTCGAACAGATTTAATAATTTGAACAGCTAGTTTGGGGTTAGCAATAAGAGAAGCACCCGACCCGTGCTGAGTGACAGTTTTGGCCGGACAACCCATATTAATATCAACACCATTAAAACCAAGTTCACAAAGAATTATGGCTGATTTATAAAAACTATCTGGATCTTTACCAAATAACTGCCCAATAATTGGCCTTTCTTGAGGAGAAAAGAGTAATGTATCATAAAGTTTAATTCCACCACGACTAATACCTTCAGCACTAACAAATTCAGTAAAAATTAAATCAGGTTTAGAAATTTGACATTGGACAAGACGAAAAGCTTCATCAGTAATTCCATCCATAGGAGAAAGACCAACAATATTATCTTTATCTAGAAAAGACATAATTATTTTTTCTTCGATTTGAAGGCGAACTTAGCACCGACTTTGGAACCGAAAGCACGTTGCTTAAAAACACTTGATCTAACATGAAGAGGAGAACTAGATTTATATTCTGGTTTTTGACCAGGTTTAGCAATAAATCTTTTTTTATTGGGATCAATCTCTGGAAAAAATTTAGGAGTATATTCACCAGTAGTATTTCTGTTTAAAGATTTACCAAGGGAATTAAAAGCTGGTTTTCCACCTTTAATCCCGCGTTTTTTAAAAGGCGATTGAGAAGGTTGGGGAAAAGAAGGTGATCGGTCGGAAAATGATCTTTTTTGTCGTTGATAATCATTAATATCACTATCCGGATGAGGTAAAAAATTAGTTGAGCTTGTTTGACGTTTTTTGGGATGCCTGGCTATAGCTTCTTGGTGACGAGCTTGACCCTCTGGGGTCAAAAATGGGTCAGGAGCAGCATAATCAACAATAATAGTTCGATCTTCTATCCAGTAATTGTGATATTTTCTTTTAGCATTGATAGCATCATCTAAATTCTCATATTCAACATAACCAATGCCTCGACTTTTACCCCAACGATTATGCATAATGCGTAAAGAAACGATTTTACCCTCGGTAACAAAAAGACTAAGAAGTTCCCCTTCAGTAAAACGGAAAGGAAGACTACCAATGAAAAGACGTTTAGATGTAGGTTTGTTTTCGGTCATATATATGAGTTATTATAACCTATGATCAAGTATGAAAGCCTAATTTTGGGTGATTTGGAAACGAACTGTTATTTAGTCTGGGATGAAGAGACAAAAGAAGGAGTAGTAATAGACCCAGCTGATGATGGAGTTGGGATTTCTGAAGAGATACAAAATAAAAAAATAAACTTAGTAGGAGTTTTGTTGACTCATGGTCATTTTGACCATACTTTAGGGGCTTTAGATCTTAAATTAATTTATAAAGTGCCAATTTATGTTCACAATAAAGATGCATTTTTACTTAATAGACAAGATGAAACAGCTAAATATTTTTTAAAAAGAAAAATAGAAACACCAAACATAATTAAAATCGATAAAGATTTAGAAAAAATAAAAGAAATTAAAATCGGTGAAGAAAAATTAGAAGTCATCTTGACTCCAGGTCATACTCCTGGATCGGTTTGTTTTTATAATAAAAAAAATAATTTACTCTTTTCTGGAGATACTTTATTTTTTGGATCTAGAGGAAGAACTGATTTTAAATATGGGTCAACTAAAAATATATTTACTAGTTTAAAAAAATTAGTAAAACTACCTGAAGAAACGGAAGTATTATCAGGACATGGAGAAATGACGACAATTGGAACTGAAAAGCCAAGATATAAGATACACACGATCTGACGATCGGGTATCTTGTTCCGCCTTGAACACACTTCGTGTGAATTTAATATCTTGGAATAAACTTAGTTAGATTTGAGATTATTTATAGTTTCGTCAAAGTTTTTGATGTGGTCTTGTTTAATACTTTCCAAAAGATCAATTAAAAGACCATTGATATATTCTTTAACCCCTTGGGCTTGGTCAGGAGTCAATTTTAATTCAGTCATGAGTTCTTCTATTGGTTTCATGCCATATTTATATCATTATTTTGGGTAAAATAGTATAATAACGGCGCAAAGATAATGCTCTGTCGTCTAATGGTAGGACGGTCGGCTCTGAACCGATCAATCGTGGTTCGAATCCATGCGGAGCAACAAAACTGAACGCTTTGAGGTGTTCTAGATTCCTGCATTTTCCCTAACTTACTTTTGAAATTTGATATTTATTTTAAAAATAACGAACGGATTAAATCTGTATAATCTTTCTATTAAATTGTATTTATCCCTAAATTGTGGTAAATTTCCCCAGTTTTAAATATATGATATGAAATTGAAATATAATAGACGATTGGATAAAATTAAACGATGGACTGCCCCTGTTGGGAGAAAAGAATATTTGAAGTTGGATTTAAATGAAAATTATTCAATTTTTACAAATGAACTAATTAAAGATTTAGTGAAAGTTGATTATTTTACGTTAAGTTGTTATCCGGAATATGACAGACTTATTGAATTATTGGCTAAATATATTGATAGTAATCCAAAAAACATTACATTAGTTAATGGTGCTGACCAAGCAATAGATCTCTTATTGCGATTATTCTTTGATGATAAGAGTAATGTAGTTATGCCTAGTCCTGTTTTTTCAATGTATGATCATGTTTTTTCTGTTTTAGGATCAAAAATTAAACATATTCCATACAAATTAGTTTATGGCAATTTTGAATTTCCAATGGAAAAAGTTATGAAAGAATTAGCTAGTAGTGATGGTGTTGTTCTTTGTAATCCCAATAACCCATTGGGGTCAACCATAAAGAGGGGATATTTAATTAAAATTATTAAATTAACATCTCAGCTTAATATTCCATGTATAGTGGATGAAGCTTATTTTGAATTTTATGGAGAAACTGTTGTTAATTTAGTTAAAAAATATTCTAATTTAATAATAGTTAGAACTTTTTCAAAAATATTTGGTATAGCTGGTTTGCGGTTAGGATATATTGTTGCAAGTGATGACGTAACTAAACAATTATTAAAAATAAGAGGTCCTTGGGATATAAATCATTTTACTGTTACTTTTGGAGAGACGTTACTTGAGAATAAGAATATTTTTTTGTCTAAATTGAAAGAAACAAAAAAGATTAGACAAGATTTAATAGATTTTTGTTCATCACTAGGTTTAGAAGTTTATGAAAGTGACGCTAATTTTGTAATAGTTAGGTTTAATGATAGTACTAAAATTTTAGACTTCTTTGCAAAAAATGGGATTTTGGTAAATAATATTTCTAATTATTCTTATAGTAATGGAATTTTAAAAGGATGTATCCGAATTACTGTTCCTAATACGGTTGGTTTTGAAAAATTAAAATCTATACTTCTTGAGTTCGTAAAATAATTCTTCGTTATTTTTAAATAGGATTGCATTTATCCCTAATTTTTTGGCGGTGTCTATATTTCTCTCACTATCGTCGATAAACAAACAACTACTTGGATTTGTATTAATTTTTTTAATCACATCTTCTAACATTCCTGATGATTTTGTTTTGCCAAATTGATAAGAATAAAATTTTCGAAAATTTTTAAAGTCGAGTTCAAAAACACAATTAATTGCTTGACTTAGTTCGAGTACATTATCAGAAACAATAATGGTTTTCTCTGTGTATTTTTTTAATTTATTGATTAATTTTTGGTTAGGAATAATTTGCTGGGCAAATTGTCGAAAATATTGTTTAATATTAAAATTTGTTTTTAATATCTTATTAACTGTATTCAAATAATCAATAGATTTTTCTTTACCAATATCTAAATCTGGTAAATGTTCTAGCCAAATCGAATTGTGCTTTTCTGAGTCGATAGAATATCTCTTGGATAAGAGATTAATAAATTTTTTTTTTTCGTCTCCTTGAGTTAAAACTCCATGAATATCAATAAGTAGGTGTTGGATTTTTATTTTTCTGTTTTTAATGGTACTAGTAAATTTATTTTTATTTTTATCAGCTATTTTTATAACCAATTTAGTCGCTGAAATTAAAGTATCCCCTACTGCCACAACACCATGATTAGCCATCATCATAGTATTATTATTTTTTAGGATCAAAGCTGTTTTTTTAGCTAACAAGTCAGTTCCATAAGCTAACTCTCTTGGTGAAGTGATGATTTTTATATTATTCTTTGGGCCAACATTTACATGAGCGATGGCGGTTATATCAGGTCTTTTAAGATAAATAGACCAATGTAGTAATGCTTCTGATGATGGTTTTTTGTCACCTATAAAATATACAGAGTTATTTGTAGCACCAATTACAAAAATGATTTCGTTTTGTTTGAGATCAGATAAAATAGATCCTGTTGAAGTGATTAACATTCCACCAGGGACTTTAATACTAGTGTTGCCCCCACTGCCTATTGCTAATCCAGCTTGGCCAATTAAATTGCCACTTTCTATGAATTCGAGGGTATAATTTTCAATTATTTTTTGTATATCAACAGAGACGTTATCTGGACGGAAATAACCATCATCTTCAATCATGTTTATTTATCTCCTTTTTTAAATCCATAAGTTGTTTTGTGTTCTGGATGTTCAGTACTAGATTGATATCCAAAAATGTTGAGAATCTCTTCAGCAGAAGTTGAAGTTTCTTCACCATTGACAATGTGATAAGTCGCAATGGCTAGATTAAGATTGTTTAATTCTAATGTTTTTTGAGCTCCTTGAATAGCATGTATTTCAGCCCCTTCGACATCCATTTTAATAAAATCTACATGGTCTATTCCTAACCTCTCCAACTCGCTATCAAGTGATACGGCGTCAATTTCTTGAGTATATTGGCTAGCGTTAAAAAATAATGATGCCCCAGCTGTATGTTTATTATTAAACTTTAGTTTTTTATCTTTTGACCATAAAGCCTTATTAATAATAATAATATTTTTAAGGCCATTTAATATTATATTTTGTTTTAGTTTTTCACAATTACCTGTGTCTGGTTCAAATACTATTACCTTACCAGTTGGCCCAATGGCTTTGGCTGCATATATAGAAAATGTGCCTTCATATCCTCCAGCATCAATAACGACATCTCCGGGTTGAAGGTTGTAATGTTTTAAATAACCATCATTTTCTTTATGAAAAGCAATTTTCCATGGTTTATATTCAGTATCATAGTGAGATAAATTTTCACCACTCCAAGAACTAAATTTCATTTTTTGGTTTTTGTAATTAATTTCAACATAATCTGAATGCCAGACCCTTTCTTCTATCAAAGGTTTTAGTTTGGTTTTTAAATTTTCTCGATTAGCACTACTATTATCGATCATTAGATCATAATCAAGATCCATGTGTTCACTATCATTATATATTTTTTCAAGTTCTTGAGATGTCCAAGATACGTGAGTAGATTGATCTCTTTTGGCTAATCTTGATTTAGCAACATCTGAAGAAGCATGAACATATATTAAGCGAACATCTGCAATTTCTTGTAGAGATTTCATAATTTCATGGGCGTATTCTCTATTCATTGTATTTTCAAAACACATTTTTCCATGTTTTTCCAGAAAATCAAAAATTGCTTTTCTAGCAACTGGTTCAGCTCTTTTTAAGTAACCATCAGGATCACGCTTTTGTTCTTCGATGAATATATTTTCGTATCTAAAAAATGGAATATCAAATTCTTCTTCAATCATTTGACCAATATAAGATTTTCCTGCTGCTATTGGTCCCACCAATAAAAATACTTCTTTGGGTTGCCCTTCGACAATTACCTCTTTTGTTTCAGTACTATTTCTGGTAATTATGGAGCTGGAAAGAAAATTTAATGATTGTGGTGAATAATTTAACTCTTGTGGAGAATGAACGGTTTGTTGTGTTGTTTCGGTATTTTTGTCTCTTTCCATTTTTATGCCTGATTTATATCATATATACTTACATATATCAATATATATCAATATATAACATGGGTTATCTATAAAATATTCTAGGTCGTGTTGTGAGTTGTCGTAATAGAACTGGGCGCGACCGATAAGGGAAATAAAATATTAATGTTTCTTTTGAAGAAGGTTTATAGTGAGAGCCCCAAGACCTAATAAAGTAATTAGGAAAGAAGTAATACCACCAAAAACCGGAATTAGTTTTAATAGATAGATAACAACAAGACCTAAGGCAAAAATCCAATAAGTAGAAACTTTACGCCATTTAAATTTGGTTGAAATCCAAGTTCCTAAACTTAAACTAACAACAAACCTAGAAAGACAAATAAATAGAGTTAATATTAAAAACAATATTCCAATTAACGGGATACCAACAACAGTAATTAGGAGAATTAATATGGCTGGGAGAATAGTTATGATGATCAAGAAGCCAATTCCAAGACTTTTCCAAAATTCTTTTGAGACAATATTGGCTGACTCAGTAAAATGTTTTTTAAATATTTTAAGATAAAGTAGCCCAATAATAAGGGAACTTATAAGAGATACAAAAGTTACCATAGATTTAATTGGTTTAAGTTGGTTTTTTACAGATTGAAAATCAGTATTAGTATTGACGTTATATTTTTTAACATGAGTGTTACCAGAAATAACAGCATTATCGGAAATACTTATTTTATTGTCATTCTCATTGTAGGCATAATAAAAATCCATACCAATTTCGGCATTGTCTTGAATAAAGGCATTGCCGGCACCTAAATAAAGGTTACGACCAATTTTTGAATCAATGGTAATTTTGCCAACTCCAGCAAAAACTGAACCTTTAATAGTAGAATCTTTGTCTATTAGAGCAGTCCCAGCACCTATCAATAGAGAACCATTGATATTTGACCCAGTTACAGTAAGATCCCCTGACCCTAAATAAACATTACCTTTTACTTGACCAGTTAAAATAACTATACCTGATCCAATATGTAAATTTCCATTAATAATGCCATTGATAGTAGTGTTTTCAGCTCCGATAAAAACATCTCCATTAACAGTGTTGTCTAAAGTAACATTTTTGGCACCTATTATTAAATCGTCGTTAATAATTTCATTTTTTTCTAACTTAATATCACCGTCTTTACTGGTTAATATTTTAGCTGAAGCAGTACTCGCAGAAGATATAAAGAATACTGAAATTAACAAGAAAGTAATTATTTTTTTCATATAAATTATATTAACATGTTTAGGTTTTAAGATATAATTGATGAAGTAAATAACAAATCCAGAAACAATGAATTTAATTAAAAAAATAAAATAATTATGAATAAAGAATTTTTGCCAAATATTAGTGAAGATAATAGATTTAAGTATCATGAGGTCATGGGGGGTAAGAAGGGAGATTGGAATGAAAAATATTGCTTTGACAACAATGCCCCTGAAGCAAGAGAATTATTAATTAGTTTAAGAAGAGATAGTGGAATTAATTTAAAAGATATAAGTGAAGAAATAAAAGTTTCCCCGTCAACAATATCAAAAGTGGCTAGAGGTATGGCTGGATTAATACCAAAAAAAGAATACAAAGGACTTTCAACTACAGAATATGTAGTAAAGAGCTTGGAACAAATGATAAAAATAGAACAAACTGATTGAAAATAAACTTTATGTTAAATTTAAAGTGTGAAAAGAAAGATTTGGTTGATTTTATTAATAGGGTTGGGATTGTTTTTATTTTGGGCAATAAAATTTAGTCGGATTGAGAAAGCAGAATTTGTTAAAAAATTTAATAACTCCCAATTAATTGAAGTTAGACGAGTAATTGATGGTGATACTATTGAGGTAAAAATTGGGGATAAAAACGAAATGGTTAGGTTAATTGGAATTGATGCTCCAGAAATGACTGATAGTAGTATGAAAGGGTTAAAAGCAATTGAGGCAAAAGAAAAATTAGAAGATATTTTAAAAGACAAAAAATTGATATTGGAGAGTGATGAAAGTCAAGACAATCGAGATGTTTACAACAGATTATTGAGATATATATATTTGGAAGATGGAACTTTAGTAAACAAAGAAATGATTAAAACTGGATTAGTTGAGGAATATACCTTTATAGTGCCTTATAAGTATCAAGAAGAATTTAGAAAAATAGAAAATAATATTAAATAAATAAAAGGGGCCTAAGGTTCAAGTTGCGCATTGCTGCAAAGTGAAGGTCTTAGGCCCGGAAGCTATTTGAATTAGAAGAGGTAAGTGTCGGTCAGTAGAGATCATCGGGTTCCGCAGTCTTTGCTGCAAAAAGGCTCAAACTTTCATGAATGAAAATTTAGGAGCGCGATCTTCCTAATGAGGAAGCTTTGTTTCGCATTTTTTTGCGATTGCCTTCTATTCTGTTTTAATGAAATAGACCTTTGAGCGTTAATCTCTTGCATTTGTCGGTTTGTCGTAAGCAACAACTCAAGATGAAGGTTAAACTTCTAAAAATTTAAAGTTTCAAGAAATTATCCTCCCTGAAAAACCGAACCGTTCACTGGTGATCGAATGCAACATATTTACTTACCTCTTCCAAAACTAAATGTTAGGGTACTACAAACATATATAAAAAAGAACGCATGTTCTTGATATTTTTGTAATAAGTTATTTATACTGCTATTTTATAAAAAAGAAAAGGAGTAAGTTTAGTAGTAATTCTTAGTTCTAATTTTTTTTATATAAGTTTTTTCAAAACCATCGATTAAATCTTTTTTGTTTTGACTGACAAATTTTTGATAAATATCAAATAATTTAAGCCATTGATCAATATTCAATTGACTAGGTTTAAGATCATTTATTTTTAATTGATGATTAATTTTTTTGAACTGATCATAGGAAAATATCTTTTTATAAATTTCGAACATATTTGATTTCCATTGATTAAACCCAAAAATAACAAAATCACGAAACTGTGGATATAAACGAGGATCAATTAATGGGTTTGGGAGAAGTGTAAATTTAGTAAAAACAATATCAACTTGAGGCTTAGGGGTAAAAGCGGTGCGATCAATATCACCTAAAATTTCAGCATCATAAAAAATAGAAAGAAGAATAGAATTTTGAGTATTTAAATCATTACCTATTAAATATTTATCAGCAGCTTCTAACTGCATAATGAAATAAATTTCACTAGCTTTATTTTTTGATTTTAATAATTTATCAACAATTTTGGCAGTAATATCAAAAGGAATATTGGAAAAAATTTTAAAAGAAGTTGATGGGAGAGACCAGGTTAGGAAATCTTGATTAAAAATTTTTAAATTTGTTTGATGGTCAAATTTAGTCCTAAGAGATTGAATTAAAGTCCTATCTTTTTCAATGACAATTACTTCTTTAGCTAATCTAATCAATTCTTGGGTAATGATTCCCCTACCTGGTCCAATTTCGACGACTAAATCATTATTATCAATAGAAGTAATATCTAGTAATTGTTTAACTAGGGTCGATGATTTAATAAAATTTTGAGAAAAAGACATTTATTTACTTTTGAGGATTTTCTTTTTGAAACTTTTGAGCCATCATATTACTGACATGCAAAAGACTATCAAAAGTACCAGCATCTTCCCATAGACTGTCAAAAACATTGACTTGAAGATTACCTTTTTCTAAATAAAATTTATTAATATCAGTGATTTCAATTTCACCCCTTTCTGATGGTTTAAGGTTTTTAGCAATACTAACAACTTGATTGTCATAAGTATAAAGACCAACTACAGCGTAATTACTTTTAGGGTTGCTAGGTTTTTCTTCAATAGAAATAGCCTTCATGTTTTGATCAAATTCAACCACCCCAAAACGTTGCGGGTCTTCAACTTGTTTAGCAAAAACCATTCCTCCTGATTTAAAGTTTTTAATTTCGTTAGAAAAATCTTGATCAAAGATATTATCACCTAAAATCATAGTGACATTATCTTGACCAATAAAGTCTTCAGCGATAATAAAGGCATCAGCTAAACCTTTGGGTTCTTTTTGAACAGCATAACTAAAATGGACACCAAATTCTTTACCGTCTCCTAAAAGGTTTAAAAAGTGACCAGAATAGTCTGGAGCAATAATAATTAAAATATCTTTAATCCCTGTCTTTATTAAAGTTTCAATAGGGTAGTAAATCATTGGTTTGTTATAAACCGGGAGAAGTTGTTTAGAAGTAATTGAAGTTAGAGGACGAAGACGAGTGGCTCTACCACCAGCAAGAACTATACCTTTCATAATCAAATTAAATTAATTTATAACTAAATGTATTTTACTATAATTATTTTTTCTTATTTCTCCAGATAAAAGTGTTGTACATGAACCAGTTATATGGCAAAACCAAAAAGACTATAATGACGGCTAAATAAAGTGTTTTATGGTCTGGTCCAAATAAAATTTCGGCTAAAGTACCAAAAATAGTTTGGATAACTATAGCTCCAACAGAACTAGCATTAAATTGGAAGAATTTTTTAATAACATTGCTTTGCCCAGATATTTTTTGACTCTTAAATGTCCAAATATTATTTAATATAAAATTAGTAATAATGGAAATTTCAGCAGAAAGTGTCCATGGCCAAGGTTTACCTAAAACACGAGAAAATAGATTTAAAAATAAAGCGTTGACCAAAAAGCCACTAAAACCAACAGTACCAAATTTTAGAAATTTTTGAGTGAAATCATCATACCAACGAAGTAAAAAGGCAACTCTAAAGATATCTTTAGCAGTTTTAGTTTCAATTTTTGACTCACCAGCATTACGAACATGAAATTGAAGAGGGACTTCTTTGAATTTAGCGCCCATTTTGAGAGTTTCAAAAAGAAGTTGAAGTTTGTACCCAAAACTTTTAGTAAGTAACCTGTCTCCTTTCCAATCAAGATCCATTTTATCAATGAAACCTTTAACACGAGTAACTTTTAGACCAGTGGTAGGATCGGTAACTTTAAAAAAGTTTTTGAAAGGGAAAAACATCATAAAACGAGCGGTTAGGCCACCTATTTCGCTAAAAAAAACTCGTTTAAAACCCCAACCTTTGGGGTTAGAACCACCCTTAATCTTACGAGAGCCAATAACATAGTCAAAACCATCTTCCATAGCTTTTAACATAACAGGAATAGTCTCTGGTGGGTGTTGAAAATCACCATCAAATTCAAAAACAAAATCAGCCTTAAGTTCTTCTAGGGCATATTTAAAACCTTTAAGATAAGCAGCTCCGATACCATCCTTACTAGTTTCAGTATAAAGATAAGTGTTGGCATATTTTTTGGCTTCTTTTTCAACTACTTTACCAGTGCCATCAGGTGAATTACCATCGACAACAACAACTTTCATTTGCCAATCATCTTCGAGTCCTTCTTTTTTATTTTTAATATCAACAAAAGTCTTAGTGTTAAGATACTCAATCATCCGACCGATATTATCGGCTTCATTATAGGTAGGAATAACGATAACAGCAACCGGTTTTGAATTATTTTTTGATGTCATATTAATATGAGTATAGCGCAAAACAAAAAATGATAAAATATGCCATGAAAGAAAATAGAATAAAAGATATAAGCTTTCCACCCTCAGAAACACAAATACGTAAAACGTTTTTAGGAAATAAAGATAAGGGAGAAAAAGGAATCCAGGGTGAATTTCATCATCAGTTTCAAAGGTCTAGTGGTTGTGGTGGTGTTATCCCTGAATTACAAAATGTAATGGATGAGATGGATAACATTTTTGATATCCAAACAACTCCAGACGATATAAAAAATAAAATAATTGATTACAGAGAAATGGTTCAACGAATATCATGAAAATTGATGTAGTAACTCTATTTCCAAAAATGTTCGAGTCCCCTTTTGATGAAAGCATTATTAAAAGGGCAATTAAAAATAAAATAATTGATCTTAAAATCCACAATTTAAGAGACTTTGCGATTGATAATTATGGAAGTGTGGATGATAAACCATTTGGTGGTGATGTAGGAATGCTTATTAGAGTTGAACCAGTGTTTAATGTTTTGGAAAAAATTAAAAAAGAAAATAAAAAATTCAAAAATAAAAAAATAATTTTAATGTCGGCTAGGGGTAAAAAACTTGATCAAAAAAAAATTGAAGAATTGGCAAAATTAGATAATTTAGTCTTAATTGCAGGACATTATGAGGGGATGGATCAAAGAATTTCTGATTATATGGTTGATGAAGAACTTTCAGTTGGTGATTATGTTTTAACTGGTGGGGAAATACCAGCTATGGTAATAATAGATGCTGTATCCAGATTATTACCTGGAGTGTTAGGGAAGGATCATTCTAGTAAAAATGAAAGTTGGTCAGAAATAGAGATTGATGGTAAAAAAATAAGAACAGAAGAATATCCCCAATATACTAGACCACAAGAATTTATGGGCCATAAAGTACCAGAAGTTTTGTTAGGTGGGGATCCAAAAAAAATAAAGGAATGGCAATTAGAACAGATCAGAAAAAAGAACCAGTAAGTAGAACTATCCCAAAAAGGATAATAACTAAATATTCAATGATTATTGATAAATTTAAATCCCCTCTTTTGTAATGATGATAAAGGCTCCAAAAAAAATAACCACCAGCTAAAGCAATGGCAACAAATCTTTTACCGGAATCAGAAATATCAGCAAAAAGATAAAAACATAAACCAACAACAAAAAATAAAACTAAGAAAATATATTCTAATGGTTTTTTTTTGACTTCTGGAGGAATAATCATATTAAAAAATGGCTCCTTGATGGCTGGAAACTATTAACAAGAGAATGACTAATAAAAAGCCAATATGACCAACTGTAGACCCCGTCAACCGATGAGTATTATTTTTTAGAGTAATGTAGCCATCGATGAAGAGAACTGAAATAATAAGAACAAAAAGGGCAATACTAATTATTTTATTTAAGAGAAGTGGACTAACGTATTTATTTTGCTGAGATAAAACTTCAGATGTTTGAGGTAAAAGAACTGATTCTGGAATTGTAGTTGTCTCAACTACAGGGGGGACTGATTCAACAACAACCTCATTATTTTGAGTTGGGACTGAAGTGACAGGGTTAGAAATTGGCTCTTCTACTTTACTAGCAACAAAATTAACAGGGGTACCAAAATGTTGAACTACTAAAGTGGTTTTAATTTCACCTAAAACACCATTAACTACTCCAATTCCCATTTCTTGATAATTTTGGTGAACTATATTTGCCCTATGGGTAGGAGAATTCATCCAAGCCTTGATTAAAGAGTCAGTATCATAAAAATCACGAGCTAAATTTTCACCAGCAAGAGAATATTTATAACCAACTGTTTTAAAAAAATCCCAAGGAGTTTTCCCTGAAGGAGAATTATGAGCCCAATAATTATTAGCAAACATATCTTGGGCTTTTTGAGTAGCTGATTGAGATAAAGTAGCGTTGTATTTAAGAGCGGGGAGACCTAATTGTTGACGTTGATTATTTGTTTGCTCTAAAACTTTTTGAACTGTAATTTCTGAAGAATAACCTAATATTCCAGGTTTCAAGAAGGTAACGAATTTAACAACTGATTGGTTTAGAAGATAAAAAGCAATAAGAATTAGAAGAGTGTTTGTCCGTAAAAGACCAGCACGATGATTGTTCTTTTCTTGAGGTATAAAAAAATGGGACCAAAAATGTTTCACAGTTTAAGTATAAGCTTTTTTTTAAAAAATTTAATTATTAAAAGACCAATTAAAATCCCAGCTAGATCAAAAAAAGTATCTCTTAATTTTCCAGTGCGACCAGGAATAAAATATTGATGGATTTCGTCACTAAAAGCATAGATGTAAGCAATTAAAAATGACCATTTATATTTTTTAAAACCTAAAAAGAGGAAAATAACTAAAAGAGCATATTCAATTAAATGAAAAGATTTTAAGACAAAAAAACGAAGCCAATAAGAATCACCACCAATACCAGTGGTTTGACGAGAAGAAAAATAAAAAATAATAACCATCCAGATAAGAGCTGGTAAAAAACGAATTACTTTTTTCACTATTTTTTAATTTTAGTAATAATTAGCGGACTAAGCAACAAGATCCCCCCACCAATTATTAAAATTAAAGGTAGAAAATTATTTTTAATATCAGATCCTGTGGTAGTTTCTCCTAAAACCATAGATTCGGAAACAGGAGTAGGATTATTTGTTATTTCCTCTGAAGTTGAAGTCAAAGTAACATTAGGGGTAGGTGTTAAAGTGGGGGTGGGAGTAAGAGTGAGGGTTAAAGTTGGAATTGGGGTAGAGGTAGGAGTTGGAGTAGTTGGAGGAGTAAAACAATTATCATCATTGGTTTGACCTTTAGTAATTTCGGCTCTACACCAACTATTGTTAATTAAAGACCAACTCATTTCTAAATCATAAGCTCCACCGTGATATTCATAACTACTAATAATTTTTTTATTATTATCGTATAAAACCACCTTATCGGCATCATTATTATTTAAAAAAGTCGAAAAATCAAAAGTATTAAAACTTTTAGCATCAATAATTAATTCAGGAATATTTTTAGTAACAGAACTGTTGTCACCAACTTGCCAACCAACTAATTTAATTTTAAAATCATTTTGATTGTAAATCTCAACCCATTCAATAGAAGAATAAGGCATAAATTCAGTGAGACTAATACCTGAAGTGGGGTTGATGATAATATTAGGGTCAATACTTGGGATTGGTGTTGGAACTGGATAGGTTAATTTGTCTATTTGTTCGTTGGTATGGTAAAGGTATATGGTGTCTCCACTATCGTTGAGCCACCCTTTTGCTTTTTCAATTCGAATAGTTGCGTTGGTTGCAATTGAGCCGTTTAATGTAATACTATTTCTTTCATTACTATTGTCATTTTCATCTCTTAAAAACCAATCATTTAAATCAATAGAATTTGGAGTTGTATTTGTTATTTCGACCCACTCGGGATCAGTAATAGCCGAATAATTAGTAATTTTGATAATTGGGTCAACGGCAAAAATTGGATGAGAAAAAATTAAAAAAAATATTAGTAATATAATTAACACAAATTAGTTTAACAAAATTTAAGATAATTTTGAAAGGGCGATAT
>CAYOXV010000005.1:26341-31623 GCA_964408055.1 uncultured Gammaproteobacteria bacterium
ATAATTAACACAAATTAGTTTAACAAAATTTAAGATAATTTTGAAAGGGCGATATCAATTTTTTCCAGAGTTTTCTCAAGCCCTAAGGCTGGTAAACACTCAACTACTGGTGGGGTAAAAATGGTGCCACAAATAGCCACTCGGAAAACCATAAAAAATTCACCAACATTCCAATTATTTTCTTTGATTAAATCCATTAATTTAGTGGATAAATTATCAAAATTTGAGGAAATAACTTCTTTGGATTTTGTAAGCATATCAATAGCTAATTTAGGATCAGTCCCCTTTTTGAGTAATAGATCTTTATCATAACCAACATCTTCAAAAAGAAATTTTGTTTGAACTGGAAGATCAGATAATTTAACAATTCTTTCTTTTAAAACTGGAATTAAAATTTTAATTTGATCATCAGATGCTTTAGTTAAAAACTTTTTAAACAATTCAAATAATTGGTCGTCTGATTTTTGGCGAAGATAATAACCATTTAGGTAATCCAATTTTTTACGATCAAAAACAGGAGATTTTTTATGAAGATGATCAATACTAAAAGTTTGAACAAATTCATCTAAGGTAAAAAATTCTTTTTCTGTACCAGGATTCCAACCTAAAAACATTAAAAAATTAAGCATAGCTTCTGGAAGATAACCTTCATCTAAAAACGATCGAGCTGAAGTAGCCCCGTGACGTTTACTTAATTTGCCTTTACCGTCAGGATTCAATAATACTGTAAGATGGGCAAATTTAGGTGCTTCCCAATCAAAATATCGATAAAGAAGAATATGTTTTGGAGTTGAAGTTAACCATTCCTCACCGCGTAAAACATGAGTGATTCCCATTAAATGATCATCAACTACAGCAGCAAAGTGATAAGTAGGAATTCCATTTGATTTGATTAAAACTTGATCATCAACTTCATTGGTATTGAATTTTATTTTACCCCGAATTAAATCTTCAAAAATTATAGTTTCATTTTTGGGAATAACCAGACGGATAGTGTATGGAATTTTGTTGTCAAGATTTTTTTGAATTTCTTCTTTACTTAAATTGAGACAATGTTGATCATACTTAGGAATTTGTTTTTGAGCTTTTTGAGTAGCACGAAGATTATCTAATCTCTCCTGAGTACAAAAACAATAATAGGCAAACCCTTTATCAATCAACTCTTTGATATATTTTTGATAAATTTCAAGGCGTTGGGTCTGAACATAAGGACCATGAGGACCACCAATATCAGGGCCTTCATCCCAATTTAAACCATAGTCTTTTATCGTTTGTAATGTTCTATCAGCAGAACCTTTGACAAATCTTTTTTGATCAGTGTCTTCAATTCGAATAATAAACTGTCCATTATTTTTTTTAGCTAAAGCATAGTCATAAAGACAAGTACGAAGATGACCAATATGATATTCACCGGTTGGGCTTGGAGCAATACGAGTACGGATATTTTTTGGATCGATCATGGCTAATTTTACCATTTAGTGTAAAATATTTTTATGTCTCTGACTTATACTGCTCACATTAGTCGAAAAATTATTAAATATGGAGGGATTGGGATAATTTCATTTGTAATTCTGTGGTCAACGGTAACGACTGGATATAAGATATATAGAACAGCTCATCCAATTTATGTGGCACCAACGAAGAGATATGGAGTTTTACCTAATGTTATTTTCCCTGATAAAGAAAAAACAAAGAAAAGTTTTTCTTTTGAATTTGCCAATGATACTACCCCAGAATTTAGTGACCAAGCTAGGGTTTACATTATTTATAGACCTAATAGTAGTTTCTTGGCTTTAGAAAATGATAGAAAAACAGCTAGAAAATTTGGTTTTACAAGTGATCCAATTGAATCTAAAACCGGGGTTTATGAATTTAGTAATAGTGAATTAAACAAAACTTTAACTATGAATGTTTTAGATGGAAGCTTTGAATTAACCTATCCATACACAAAAGATCAATTACTTTTAAACCCAACTAAAATGCCAAGTAAGGCTGAAGCAATAGAGACAGCATCATCTTTTTTGGAAAATGGAGACAAACTTAGTGCTGATTTAGAGAATGGAAGAAAAGAGGTTAATTATTGGAAAATTGAAAATGAAATATTAAAGGCAGCTAATTCACAAGCTGAAGCAAATGTAGCTAGAGTTGATTTTTATCGATCGGATTTAAACAATTTAAGTATTATTTCAAAAGATGTGGGACAGGCTTCAGTATCAGTATTAGTTTCTGGATCTGATGTGGCTGATAAAAGAATATTAAAAGTTGAATTTAAAGATTTAAATATTGATAATGAGTCTTTTTCAACTTACCCCATAAAAACAACAAAGGAAGCTATTGCTGATTTAAACGCGGGAAATTATTGGCCAGCAGCAGATATAACAGATAGTAATGTAATTATAAGAAAAGTTTATTTAGCTTATTTTGAACCAGTTACTTTGACAAATTATTTACAACCTATCTTTGTATTTGAAGGTGATAATAATTTTATGGCTTATGTCCCAGCGATTGCTAATAGTTCAAGTGAATAGAATCACTTTTGCCAATAAATATTTTTTTTAGCCCAATTTATAATTGTTTTAGTATCTTCAAAACGATCATCGCTTTGAGCCACCACACTAATTAGATAATGACCATTAATATTTAAGAGACTGATGAAACAACCCTTAG
This sequence comes from uncultured Gammaproteobacteria bacterium, assembly GCA_964408055.1. GTDB lineage: Bacteria > Patescibacteriota > Microgenomatia > UBA12405 > UBA12405 > WARW01. Next base: position 29,009 of record CAYOXV010000005.1, read on the forward strand.
CTTCTGGGGTCCAGCCAGTTTTAAGCCCTTCAACTTCAGGAACAACACCTAAAAGTTCATTAGTGGAAATTAGTTCATGTTGAATATTATTATTAACACTAGAAACGGTTAATTGTTTAGTTTTAACCATATCTTTGACAATTTTATTTTTAATAGAGATACGGCCAAGTTGAGATAAATCATAAACCGTAGAATAATGATTTTCATTTTGAAGACCATCAAAATTAACAAAGTTAGTATTTTTTAAACCGTAACTTTTGACTAAAAGGTTCATTTGGTTAATAAAACCAGTTACTCCAAGTTGTTGATGTTTGGCTAAAGTAAAAGCAGCATCATTAGCAGAATAAACTAAAAGAGCGGAAACTAAAGATTTGACAGTAATTTTTTCTCCTATTTTTAATTCCATTACTTTCCCTTCAACATATTCCTCATCAATAGTAATAACCTCATCAAGTGGATAAATATTTAAGGCAGTGAGAGCGGTGGCTAATTTAGTAATTGAAGCCGGATAAATTCTAGTATTGGAATTTTGAGAAACTAAGACCTTATTAGTATCAACATCAATTAAAATATAATTGGAAGCACTAATTAGTGGTTTATTAACTAATTTAATAACAGGAGTGGCAGGTAATTCAAACTGAGAAATTTGAGTGTTAGAAAATGATTTAGTTTTTGATGGGTATAAACTCCAAAAAGAAAAAGTGGGTAACCAAAATAAATTTAAAACTATGATTAAAAGAATAATCAAAAAATCAAGCCAATTATTTTTTAGAAGTTTTAGAAACCTTACCATCTTTTTTAATCTTAACAATCTTTTTACCAGAAACCGAGAGGCGATTATCAATTCGTTCCATATCACGAGGAAAAAGACTGGCTTGGCGGACATTTTCTAGACCTAAAATATTTTGAGTAATTCTTTCTAGGCCAATAGCAAAACCACCTTCTGGAGGCATACCATATTTAAATGTCTGACCATAAGGAATTTCAAAATCAGCAGGATCTTGACCACGAGATTTTATTTTTTCTTGTAATTGGTCATAATTGTTAATACGTTGACCGCCACTAATCCATTCAACTCCACAACCAATAAGATCCATAGTTAGAGTTTCATCTGGATTTTTAGGGTCAGCGTAAGAATACCAAGCACGTTTTTTGGTGTAAAAATGGGTAATAAATACAAGATCACTACCAAATTCTTCAAGAGCCCAGCGACAAATTTCTCTTTCTCCTTCTGGGTCCATATCTGGTTCATTTCGAATATCACGTCCAGTGCGTTTATAAATTAATTCTAGAGCGTCTTTAAGTTTGATAACAGGAGTATCTTTAACAGTTTTTGGGATAGTAACTCCATATTCATCTAAAATGTCTTGATGTTTTTCTGAAACTGCTTTAAAGATAGCCTTGACTACCCCATCGGCCATTTTAACGATATCTAACCAATCATTTATAAAACCCATTTCAACATCTAAGCCAACATATTCAGTAAGATGACGAGTAGTAACTGATGGTTCGGCCCGATAAGCATGAGCAACAGTAAAGACTCTCTCAAAAATAGAAGTTAAAACTTGTTTATATAATTGAGGACTTTGAGCTAAATAGGCTTGATAACCAAAATAATCGACAGGAAAAACTTCGGAACCACCTTCAGTGGAGCCAGCAACAATAGTAGGAATAAAAATTTCAGTAAAATCTTGAGCGGATAAATAATTTCTAAAAGCCTCAACAATAGTGGCTTGAATTTTAAATACATCTTGGATTTTTTTATTACGTAAAGAAAGAGCTCGATTGTCTAATAAAATTGGGAGGGAAAGATTTAAATCTGGTTGGTGAAGATCAAAGGGAAGTTCAGCAGCTTTTTCTAAAACATTAATACTTTCAGCTTCGATCTCAATTTTTCCAGTAATTAATTTATCATTAAAATATTTGGCATCACGAGAACGAATTAGACCAATAATTTCGACAACTGATTCAATTTTTAGATCACCTAAATCAGGACCACCAACAACTTGGATAAGTCCAGAACGGTCACGGATATCAGCAAAAGCTAATTTACCATAACTACGAACATTATTGACCCAACCTTTAATTAAAACTTTGGCTCCGATTTTTTGGAGACAATCTTTAGTTAATATTCTATCCATAGGAGTATTTTACTTTAGAATATCTTTAACGACAAGCTGGGGAGTGATAGTATTATTCCAGACATTTAAATTAAGGCGAGCAGTAATATTAATCAGGTCACCAATATTTAAATCTTTATCTAAATCCCCTTTTTTAAAAGCGATGGCATCTATGGCTAGGATATTTTCATTAATCTGGGTGCTAGGATCATCAAGTTTTAATTTAAGATGTTCTTGGTTAGAACCTAATAATCTTTTTTGAATAATCTTTAGGTTTTTAAATAAAAATAAAGGTTCTAAGTTTTCTATTCCAAATGGCTCAAGTTTAGTAACTAATTTACAATTTTTTGTAGTAACAGCACTAAGTTTCATTTCGGCATCAATAAAGGTAATTGGTTTTAAATCAAGACCTTTAAGTTTTTGGTTGATAATTTTAGTAATCTGTTTTTGAAATTTGGGAATATTTTTAGTATCAATACTAAATCCAGCAGCACC
>CAYOXV010000005.1:31723-34861 GCA_964408055.1 uncultured Gammaproteobacteria bacterium
GGGTTTGAAAGACGGCCAACGGCATTTATCCGAGGACCAATGACAAAACCTAGATCATAAGTAGAAATAGAATCTGGTTTAATACCACTAATTTGAATTAATTTTTTAATACCATAACTCGGGTTTAAACGTAATGACAAAAGACCGTGATAAACAATATTGCGATTAATATTATTAAGAGGAAGACAATCAGTGACTGTCCCTAAAGCAGCTAACCCTAAATCAGCTTGTTTATCAATTTCTTTGGCGACAATCCAAGAAAGAACTGATCCAGAAACTTTAGTCGAATGGACAGTGATAATTGATTTTGGGAGGGGAGAATTGGCAACATGGTGGTCAATAACAATAACTTTAGTACCAGTTTTAATAATTTTTTGGAGTTCTTTTGCAGCTACAATACCGTTGTCGACAGTAATTAAGAGATCAAATTTAAGATTATTTTTGGCTTCAAATTTAAAAAAAGAGTCAGCCTTGATACCATAACCATCAGCTGATCTATCAGGGACAAAGGGTAAAACTTTGGCTTGTTTAGCATATAAAACTTGCCAAAGAATAGCGGTGGCAGTAATGCCGTCGACATCATAATCACCGTAAATTAGGATGTTATTACCTGCTTTGATATTTTCTTTAATAATCTTTACTGCTTGATTTAATTTAGTTTGATTAATCCCAAAATCTTTGGCGGGAAAATTATTAGGAGAAGTTGGTTTTAGAAACTCGGTTATATTTTGGGAAGAGATATGGCGATTCTTAAATAAGATATTTAAAAAATCTAATTCTGAGGTGGATTTGTCGATAATAAACATTAGTAGCTAATTTTACACATTTTTTTGATTTTTGTTATACTACTACTAGTTAAGAATAGGACGCCATCCTTTTTTAGCGAGGTTCAAACCTGTTATATTTTATTTAGGTATTTAAAGGAGTTTTAAAAAAAACAACATGGCAAAGAAATTATTTGTAGGCAATCTGCCATTTTCAATGACTGATGCCAATTTAGGAGAAATTTTCTCCGCTTATGGTACGGTTATATCAGCTAATATCGTCATCGATAAATTTGCTAATAGAAGCAAAGGTTTCGGATTCGTTGAATTTGAAAATGATGAAGATGCTGTTCAAGCTATGAATGCCCTCAACGGCAGCGAGCAAATGGGCAGAAATATTGCTGTTAAAGAAGCTTTACCAAAGCCAGACAGAGTTTAATTAATTTAAAACTGTTTTACAAACCCTCTGAGAAATCGGAGGGTTTTTTGGATAGAAAGAACAATTTAAAAAATAAGGTAAAATAGAAACAGAAATGAATAAAATAGAAATCCCAAATAAGGTAAAGAAAATTATTGATAAATTTTTAGAGAATAAAGCCGAGATTTATATTGTCGGAGGTAGTGTGAGAGATTTAATTTTGAACAGAGAAGTAAATGATTGGGATTTTACGACTAATTTAACTCCAGATCAGATGAAAAATATGTTTCCTAAAAATAGTTTTTGTAATAATGATTTTGGGACATTTAGTGTAGTGGGCGAAAATGAAGAAGTATTTGAAATAACTACTTTTAGAACAGAACAAGGTTATAGTGACAACCGTCATCCAGATAAAGTTATTTGGGGTAAGACTTTGGAAGAAGATTTAGAGAGAAGAGATTTTACAATTAATGCAATAGCGATTGAATTTAAAAATGGGCAAATTAAAATAATTGATCCATTTGATGGACAAGGTGATTTAAAAAATAAAATAATTAGGACTGTAGGAAACCCTGATGAAAGATTTAAAGAAGATGGATTGAGATTAATGAGAGCAATTAGAATTGGAGGACAACTTAATTTTGAAATAGAAGAAAAAACTCTAAATTCTATTAGAGAAAATGCTGAATTAATTAAAAATATAGCTGAAGAAAGAATTAGAGATGAAATATTTAAAATTCTTGTCTCCCCGACCCCATCAAAAGGAATAATTTTATTGAAAGACTCTGGATTATTAGAACAAATAATCCCAGAATTATTAGATGGAATCGATATGGCTCAAAAAGGTCATCATATCGATGACGTCTGGACTCATAATTTAAAGACTTTAGATAATTGTAATAGTAAAAATCCAGTCACTAGATTAGCAGCTTTACTTCATGACGTAGGCAAACCAACTGTGATGACAGGAGAAGGAAAAATGAGAACTTTCCATAACCACGAAGTGATAGGATCAAGAATCGCCTTAGATATTGGTAAAAGATTGAGATTATCTAAAAAAGAATTAGATCAGTTATTTAAATTGACTAGATGGCATATGTTTACAGTCCAAGAAACTCAAACTGATAAAGCCGTCAGAAGATTTATTAAAAATGTAACTCCAGATTATATTGATGAAATGATTTCAATGAGAAGAGCCGATAGATTAGGAAGTGGTTCAAAAGAAACTAGTTGGAGATGGGAATTATTTAAAAAAAGAATTATTGAAGTTCAAAAACAACCCTTTGCAATTAAAGATTTAAAGGTAAATGGATTAGATGTAATGGAGGTTTTGAAAATAAAACCAGGGAGAAAAATAGGAGAAGTTTTGGAGACAATCTTTAAGGAAGTGGAAGAAGACCCAAAACTAAATGAAAGAGAAATATTATTAAAGAGGGTAAAAGAGTTTAAATAAATTGAATATATTAATATAATTACAAAATGACTATAGATATAGAATTAACTTTGAATAGATTTGGGTTTGGAAAAATTGCTGAAAATAAATTTCAATTTCTTTTTTTAAGATTTTCTTATTGGAAAATTCCCAACAAATACTCTATCTCCTTTGAAATAAATTGGAAAACTAAAGAAAAATAGTTTTTAATATTTTTTCTTAGAATGTTTTTTGAAAAAGAGAACCAAAGGAATGGCTACTCCTGTAGATGAATAAGTCCCACAAATAACCCCAATTAAGAGAGCTGCAGCAAACCAACGAGTGGTAGAGCCACCAAGTAAGACTAGAGAGGTTAACATGAAGATAATGGTCATAGAATTATTGATAGAGCGGTTAAGAGTCTCAGTAACGGCTTGATTAGCTAATTGAACCCAATCGATTTGATAATTTTGACGTTTTAACTCTCTAATTCGATCAAAGGTGACAACAGTATCATGGACTGAAGATGAAAGAGTAGTTAAAAC
>CAYOXV010000005.1:34961-36048 GCA_964408055.1 uncultured Gammaproteobacteria bacterium
TCAATTTCCTTAAGACTACTATTTAAGGCTACTTTTTGACTGGGGTCAATGTTTTTAAACTTTAAAGAATAATTATTGTCACCAATTGAAGTGATAATGGGTAGATCTAAATTATTTTTAGTAAAAATTTCATTGATTTGATCAGTATTAATATTTTGAGAAAAACTAACTTCCCAAATTGAACCGCCAGAGAAATCAATAGATGGTTTAAATTGCCAAAAAATAATAGATAAAAGAGAAGTAATTAATAAAATTGAAGAGATAATTAAAAATAGAGGTCTTAATTTCATTATATTCATAGTTTTATTTTCTCCTTAGCCAAAACACGTAATAAATTACGAGTGACAAAAACACCAGTAAAGATACCAACAATAATACCTAAAATTAGGGTAACAGCAAAACCTCGCACCATTCCAGAAGTATTTAAAAATGACCAATTAAGTGGGTTAAAAAGAATTAAACCAGTGATGATAGTGCAGGCGTTAGCATCTTTAATAGAATCCCAAGCTCGACCAAATCCGGATTCCATAGCCATATTCCAATTTTTACCCTTACGAATTTCTTCTCGGAAACGTTCAAAAATTAAAATATTACTATCAACTGCCATACCAATTGAAAGAATAAATCCAACAATACCAGGGAAAGTAAGAGTAACTGGGATAAGTCGATAAAGAGTTAAAGTGATTAAACTATAAATAATTAAACCAATATCAGCAATAAGACCAAGTTTGCCATAATTAGCAATCATAAAAAGACAGACCAAAACAAGACCAACAATACCAGCAAATAAGCCCTTATTAAGAGAATCTTGACCAAGAGTAGCTCCGATTTGAGATTGTTGAATCATAGTAATAGGTAGAGGGAGGGCTCCGGCATTGAGCTGAGCTGATAATTCTTTAGCTGATTTAGCATCAAAACTACCACTTATAACTGCCCTACCATCGGTAATAACTGTTTGAACTGTAGGATAAGTGAGAGGGTAGTCGTCAATTAAAATAGCAATTCTTTTATTTAAAAAATCATTAGTGGCTTTGGCAAAAATTTTAGCCCCCTCTTGATCAAATTCAAGAGCAACTTCTGGTTCGGA
>CAYOXV010000005.1:36148-41278 GCA_964408055.1 uncultured Gammaproteobacteria bacterium
CCAAAAAGATTAATACGACGTTCAATATTACTTTTAAGAGAATCTAAGGCTTGAGTAATATCTTCACTTTTAACCTTGGAAGTATCAATATTAAAAGTGAGAGAGGCACCGCCAGCTAAATCAAGACCATATTTAAGATCAAGATTCTTTTTAATTTCAGTGTTACCAAGTTTAAAATTTATTTCTGGTCGATAAAAAGTATGTTCCCAATTAAATGATCCAAGATGAATTTTTAGAGGTAAAACTTTAGGGATATTGATAATAAGACAAACAAAAGTAAGACCAATAATAGTCCAAAAAATCTTAATGGTTTTCTTTTGATTAAACATAAATTTAACTTTTGGCTTTACCGATTAAAGATAATTGGCGAGGATGACCGGAAAAAATATAAGTGATAGAAACTTTAGTTTTATTAATATTTAACATAACCGGGTCCCCTTCTTTGATATTAAAATCTTTGATTGATTTTGAAGGAATGGTAATGGCGAGACTATTACCAGTTTTAATTACTTTTCTTGTTTGAGTCATTTAAAGATTGTTAATTTCTTGTAAGCTACCTATTATAGCAATTGGGCAGTTTAAGAAAAAATCAACAATAAATTGATCTCGTTTTTGTTTTCTGAGAGTAAATTCGCTTTTATCCATAACCATATAGTTGATTTCATGACCGCGGATTTTTTCTTCTTGTTTAACAAAATTTTCAATTTCACCAAAAGAGACATTACCAACGATGACAATGTCAATATCATCGGCATGTTTTTTATCACCAATTAAAAATTTGTAACTATAAAAAACTAATCTAATGCTGCCAACATTTTCACTTTTACCTTGAAATTTTAGACCCAAACCAGAACCTTGGTTAGCAATGGTTAAAAGATCGGTAAACAAAGATGATTGTTTATTAGCCCAATAATAAAGACGATTACCTCGCCATTCACAACTAACTAAATTAGCTTTTTTAAGATTTTCTAATTCTCGTCTAACTGAATTTATTTCTTCATCTACTAGCCTAACTAATTGACGGACATAAAAAATTTCATTAGGACAATAAAAAAGAGCGTTTATTAATTTTAATCTAGTCTGAGAGACAAATAAATATTTTAAACTACTTTGAATCTTCATAAATTAATTATAAGAAACAGTGTTACCAGTGGGTAAAATTTCAACCCAAACATTACCTGGAACAAAATTAACTTCTTTACCACTCTTATCTTTAAAAATGGTTCGAGAAATTCGATTTGTTTTAGACCAAGTGATATCAGTTTTAACTCCATTTTGAATTAACATACCAGTTCCGCTACCGATAACATCATAAAGATTATGCATATGTTCATCAACAGATCTGGTTTCTTTAGCAAATTGAATAACTATATTTTTGGCAGTAAGAGCTTTTTTAGTGTTGAAGTCAATATGCTCGGCTCCGTTGTGGTAACGAACATAATTATTATTAGTACTGTCGTATTTCCAATTTACTGAATAATCTTTGTACCCTGCCCAAAAATCGAAAGAGATATTGGAAGCGGTTGGACTAGAACTAGATTTATCGTCTTGTTTAAAAATCCAAGAACGATAATTTTTATCCCAAGAAGTTTTTTTAATTTCAGTCATATTAGTTAACCCTCGATCAGCGGCAACATTGTAAAGTTCTTTAGAAGAACAATACATGGTGTGTTCTGTGGCTTTAACATCTCCAGTTCTTTCTGGTTCACGACGACAAGCTTTATAAGATAGAGAAAATTGATTTAAATCTCCCCAAGTTCCCTTATCATTCCAACCATAACTACTAACTTGTTCTAAGGCTTGAGCTTTCTTAGCAGTAGTACATGGACCACCGGTACTAGCAGCACTACAATTGGCTCCACCAACATGATTGTAAAGTGGATAATCAGAATATTCAGAGGCTAAATCAACAAAGTAAGTACGAGCTGAACGAACTGGACCAATATCATATTTATTAGTTTCAGATTCAGCAACAACGCCACAATAAAAAACTCCCATAAATCTAGTAATTCCACCTTCGGCAACAGCTTCATAAACTATATCAGCTCCTTGAAGACCTGATTGAGGTCGAGAATCAGCATGATTTTCAACCATGACCATTAAAGGTCGACGAGTTGACCAAATAGCTTCTTCTTCTTTAGTATATTTTTGACCATTAATAGGACAAACTTGAGTTTTTGGACCAGGATAAGCAGAAGCAATTTCTGTGGTTTCATCATTAGTTTCAGTTTTTTGATTTTTGGTTACTGAAGACAAAAAAGAATGAGTACCGACTGGTAAAAAATGGTCAAAGGCAAAATATGATAAACCAGTTATGATAAGAAATAAGCCGACATAACCAGAGATTTTTATTAATTTAGGATTCATTAAATTTTTAACCTTTAATAGTTTTAACTATAGCTAATTTTTCTTCTTTTGACAAAGTGATATTATCACCTTCACCATTTTTAATGGCTTTGGCATAAATTCGAGTAATATCTCGATTATGCAATGATGTAAGAATAGCACCAGAATTATCTTGATCCAAGATAGAAATTATAAAACTCTGATCGCCCCCAATATCATCAAAAGGATTAAAGCGAGTAATATTTATTTTTAATCTATCATCGGCTGGTAATGATTTATCTTTTTTAAAGATTGATTTCTTTTTGTAAAAAAGTGAGGTGAGATAGATTGACCACAAAAGATTCACAAAGATTAGGATATAAATTAAAAAGTTCATAACTTATTAATTGTAGCAAAAAATTTGTGCTATACTGCCGATATGGATACGATTGGGAAGGAAAATAATAAATATATTAAAAAGGATTTGCTAAAGAGCTTGATTTTAAGTTTAGTTTCGATTATGGTGATAGTTGTTATATATTTATTTATTAATTTGAGGGGGTGAAGTTTTAAAATGCCAACCATTAAATTTTATAATGTTAAATCACGCAAGTCTGTCGAGGTCGACGTAAGCAAAGTTAAAAAAGTTATGTTGAAGAACGGTAGACCAGCAGCTGAGACTATGGATCCTGAAACTGGTACAAAAATGTTCAAGATCTTATCCGCCGCTGATGCAGCCTTGCTTTAATTGAATTAATAAATAACAAGGTCCTGAAGAAACTGAAGGATTTACTCTAATTTATTAGAGAGGAAAGTCCGGACCACAAAAAGCACAAGACCCGAATATATAGGGGTTCGAGTGATCGAACGGCAATGCTACAGAGACGAGTATCCCGACTTGTCGGGGGAAGTGAAACGAGCAACCTCTTGGTGGAAATCTTAAGATGAAACGTTAATATCTAGCTTTTGAGAGTTTCAGGTAGAGAGAGAAGATAGATGATCCATAAACAGAATTCGGCTTAACAGTTTCTTTAAGGACCTTTTTGTATTTTAAAAACTAGAATTAAGACTTAGATTTATCGGTTAAAACTTTTATAATTGTCTCAATAGTTAAGTATAAAGGAATAGCTAATAAAGCCCCAATTACCCCAGCCAATTTGGCACCAGTAGCAATTAAAAGAATGGTTACAAGTGGATTAAAACCAACTGTTTGCTTCATAATTTTAGGGACGATAATATTATTCTCTAATTGTTGAATAACAATTCCCCAAACAATGGTAAGAACACCTATTAAAGGAGAAATAGTAAAACCAACAATAGAAGCTAATATAGTAGCTACGATGGGTCCTAAAGTAGGAACTGCTTCGAGTAAGCCAGCAAAAATAGCCAATGGAACGGCATATTTAAGTCCGAGTAAAAGATAGCCTAAATAAGAAAGAATACCGATAATAGACATTAAAAAGAATTCTGCGTTTACCCAATGACCAAGTCTAGATTCTAAAGAATCAACTATTTTTAAAAATTTAGTTCTACCTTTTTCTCCAAAAAAATTAAGACCATATTTAGGAAAATTTTTCTTTTCCAAAAGTAAATAGAAAGTTAAAAAGAAAATAACAAAACCAGAAATAATATTAGCAACAACACCAACAGCAGCTTTAGCAATATTACTAGGAATATTTTCTAAAATTTTAAATTGTGAAGAAATATCAACAGCGTTAGCACCAAAAATTTTAATGTTTTTAAGAGTCTCTGGAAGAGTTTTAATTAAACCATTAGTTTGTTCCACTAAGATAGGAGAAATACCAGCAACAGCAAAGGAAATAACAGTAAGAATTATTATATAGAGAATTAAAATAGCCAAAGGACGAGGAATTTTAATTTTTTCTAATCTAACAACAGCTGGATTTAAAGCTTCCATAAAAACAAAGCTAATAAAAAGGAGAACAACGAGAGCACGGATTTGCCAAAGAAGAACTAAGGCAAGTAAAAAAAGAACAGTAAAAATAATGGTCTTATAGGAGATTTCAACTTTTTTATTGATCATGATTTAGTATACCATCTGTTAATCAAAGTGAATATTTGTTTATCAAAATTTTTTTGAGTGATATCAAAAAATAAGGCACCAGACTTTGATTTAAACCAACAGCTTTGACGTCGAGCATCTGAATGTTCAGCATAAGACCATTTTTTTAGACAATCAGATAAAATTTCTGGAGTGGAATTTTTAAAATAAGGATGAAGACATTTGTAAGCAGCAATTTGCATCCCTTGATCTGACCATTTATATTTTTTAAGTAATTTTTTAATCTCATCTAAGAAACCAATTTCCATCCGTTTATTTACTCGAAGATCAATTCGTTTATAAAGATAATCAAGTGGAGCTGTAAGAGAGATATGAAAAATATTAAATCCCAATAAGTCTTCTTTTGGTAATGAGGGTTTCTTTTTTTGAAATAATTTTATTTCAATTTTGCGAGATAAACGATAATGGTTATTAATATCGGAATGATTTAATTTAGAAAAACCTGATTTGTCTAAGAATTTATAAATTTTTTGGAGAGTAGAGACAGAAAACATTTTTAAAATAAATCGAAGGGATTTATTTTGTTTAACTGAAAAAGTGTCGTAATTAGGGTTAACAAGAGCGTCAATATAAAAACCACTACAACCAACTAAAATTGGAAGTTTGCCCTTGAATTGAATTTCTTTAATGGTTTTTAAACCAATTTCCTTAAACTGGGCAACAGAAAATTTCTGGTCGGGATTAATAATATCGATTAAGTGAATTGGAGTTTCATCAGGTTG
>CAYOXV010000006.1:0-6907 GCA_964408055.1 uncultured Gammaproteobacteria bacterium
ATTAATCATTTGACGAATGAGGGTGGCATGATTGTCTAAGATGGTTGGTTTGATTATTTGAAAATGGTGACCGTAATTTATAAAACAATTTGAAGTGTAATCATTTTCAGTAAAGAGACAAGTATTAGTTTCATTAATTTTTGGGAAAAAAGTTTTGACATGATTAGCATACTTGGGTGGATTATGAATATCAGGGATAATAATAATTTCGTAAGGAAAATTTAATTTATCTAAAATAGGGGTTAAAAGAGATTTAACCTCAATGGCAGTTAGAAAATTTTGGGAATCTAAAGTCTGAGAATCACCGACTCCAACTAATAATTTTTTAATACCAGAATGGATAACTTCGTCTAAAAACTGAAGGTGATGACGGCATGGTGGTTGAAAACGACCAATAACTAGACCAAATTGACAATTTGTTTTCATTTAATCAAGAGAAATAGTAGGCGGTAAATGGCGTTTATGTTCTGATAATTTAATTAAATCTTGAATTTTTACTTCAATTTCAGGGTTAATATGTTCACCTTGAAGAAATTTGTCGAGATCGGTGTAAGTAAAACCAAAATCATCTTCATCGGTTTGATTATCAACAAGGCCGGCAGTGGGTTTTTTGGTAATTACAATTGAGGGAACATTAAGAAGTTTGGCCATTTGAATAACTTCGGTTTTGTAAAGATTGGCGATTGGTTCAAAATCACAACCACCATCACCAAATTTTGTGTAATAACCAACTGCCATTTCAGATTTATTGGTAGTGCCGATAACTAGACCATTTTTGTGATTGGAATAAGCATAAAGAACAGTCATCCGGACTCTAGATTTAATATTGGCGACAACAAATCTATTATCGGCAATTTTATATTGATCAACAATTGGTTTAATATCTTTTTGAAAATATTTGATGTTAAGTTGATTGACAACAGCAATAGAATCATAAATATCAGATTGGCGACCATAGGGCATAAGAATTCCAAAAACTCGTTTACGACCTAAGGCTTTAACACATAAAAAAGCAGTGACGGCTGAATCAATACCACCAGAAATACCAATAAAAACATTTTTATTCCCAACAAAATCTTGGATACCTTTAATTATTTTTTGTTCAACTTGATTTAAATCAATTTTTCTCATAGTTAGATTGATTTTACCCAAGTTTGACAGAAATCGGAAAGACTTAATTTTTCTGGGAGATAATCTTTAACTAAATGAAAGCGAAGCCATGGTTGAGATGGGAATAAAGAACAAAGATTATCATTTAAAATAAAGTAAAGCGGGCCGCCAAATTGTTCTTCATTAATACTCCTAAGATTATTTTTTGAAGGAAGACAGTTTGACGAAACTTGATTAATTATATAAGTAGTTTGAGGGTCAAAAGTTTCTGGACAAATAGAGATAAAAGAAGTGTTTTTAATTTGATATTTTTGATTTTTAACAAAATCTTTTAAAACAGAGGATTGATCTTTGGGTGAATAAAAAACAGTTTCTAAAAAAACTTCCCTAGCCTCTGGATCAACAACTACAATTTTATGATCATTATTTTTAAGAATATAATTAGCAACTAAACGCTGACTAAAAAAGAAATTTTCTTGACCAATAATGGGAAAACGGAAAAAATAAAAATAGAAAAAATTGGCAAAAGAAAAGAAAATGATCAAAAATAAAATTAAAAAAGAAAAAATAGGTTTTATTTTAGTAGATAAAAATTGATAGACTGTCCAAACACCAAAACTAGTTAAGATAGTAAATAAGGGTAAGAGTAAAAAAGAGCGATTTATAACAGAAGTTTCAACAGTGCTAAGAGCTGTAGTTAGGGGTGAAATTAATATAAGTAAAATTAAAAATTTAGTTTGACTAGAATATTTTTTTAAAAGATTAATTAACCCAATTAAGATAAAGACAAAATCAACAAGAAAGAACAGACCATGATAACCAAAATGATAAGTGCCTCGGCTATCACCGGAGACAAATAAAACATCTGGAGAGAAAGCAGTTAAATATTTTTGAAAAAAGATTTGTAAAGAAACAGTACCTTTGTTGATAAAAATATTTTTAAGAGGACTTTCTAAACTAGCTTTACGATTAGTATCAACTAAGGGGGTAATTAAATTTTGATTTAAAAATAAAATATCTTGAGAGCGGCTTTGATTAATCGATTCTGGGAAAAAGCGATTGCCTAAAAAATAAAAACTAAAAACAACTAATATACCTAAGAAAAATATAATGGCTGGTTTTAAATTTAATTTAACTTTTGACAAAAAACAACGATAAAAAAGACAGATTAAAACTAGGGGAATTAAAATTGGTTTAGCCCCATGATAAGAGAAAAACCCAAGAGTAAAAAATAAAAAGGAAAGAAGTAATTTTTTCTTAGAAGAATCTAGAATAAAAAGAACAGCTAAAAGATAAAATAAAAGAGCAAAGGGTGGTTCAATAGCACTTTTCGAAAAATAAAAACTCCAAGGATTGGCTAAAAATATAATGACAGAAATTAAGGCAAGGTTTTTATTTTTAAAAAGTTTTTTGACTAAAAAAAAGAAAGTAAGGGCAGTAAGTAAATTGATGATTATATAAGGTAGCCTGGTGGTAAATTGATTTAGAGACACTGAACCAAAATAAGGGGATAAAAGAATGGGAGGAAGAAAACTAATAATGCCTTCTGTTTTGGTTTGGAAAATTGATTGAGGGAAAGGGGTGGCGGATAAATCAACTCCAAATAAAGAATAAGTTTTAGAACTAAGAGTATATTCAATTTCATCGTGACTCATACCAACAGGAAAACGATCAAGATAGAAGAAACGAGATAGAGCTAAAACAAAGATAATGACAAATAAACTTAATGAAAAAATCTTTTTAATCACAATAATTGATTATAAGATAAATTGAGATTTTAGTCTCAACAAAAAATCCCCCCAATAAATGGAGGGATTTAAAATTTCAAAAAAATATTATTTAACCATTTTCTTGATCTTGGTACCAGGAATATATCGAGGCATTCTTCGAGCAGCAATTTTTTTAGATTCTTTTGAACCAATAGCTTTAATGGTTTTAGCTTTGAACATTTTGGTTTTGAAAGTTCCAAAACCGGACAATTTAACAGTTTCACCACTGGCGAGAGCTTTCATAATTTCGCTTAAGAAAGTTTCAACAGCTTGCTTAGCAGCTTTTTTGCTGAGTTTGGCTTTTTGAGAGACAGACTCAATTAGATCTTTTTTAGTCATTTTTATTATTTTTTTAATTAATAATTAATTTAATAATAACGGAATCTCTGGGAATTGCAAGTAAATTTAATCTTCTTTTACCGCATTTTTGTTGATTTTGCTGCCAACGATAACGCTACTAGTACGAACTTCTCTAATAACAGTAACCTTGATTTGACCAGCCCATTTAGCTTCTTCGTCAAGTTTTTGAGCAATGTTTTGACTTAAAACTACAGCCTCTGAATCAGAAACTTGAGAAGGTTCAACAATAACAACAACTTCTCGACCAGCTTGATAAGCAGCGACACTGACAACACCAGGGAAAGCAATAGCAACTTCTTCAATGTTTTTCATTCGCTTTAAATATTCTTCGTGAACTTCATAGCGGGCACCAGGACGAGCGCCAGAAGCGGCATCTCCAACATAAACAATGACGGATTCAAGTGAAGAAAATTCTTTGTCTTCATGATGTTCCATAACACAGTTAATAATGGCTTCTGGAATCTTATATTTTCGAAGAAGATCAACTCCAAGATCAATATGAGTCCCCTCTTGATCACAAACTACTTTACCGATGTCATGTAGAAGAGCACCAAGACGAACAGTATTAATGTTAGCCTTTAAATCATGAGCAATAGCAGTGGCAATTTTGGTTGCCTCAATAGTATGTTTGGCTAAATTTTGACCATAAGAAAAACGGAATTTATATTTACCAATTTCTTTAATAAGATCTATAGGTAAATTGAAAGCACCGACTTCTTGACAGATTTTCTTACCTTCATTAATTAAAATTTTATCCATTTCAGTTTTGGTCTGAGCCACTACTTGCTCTATTTTTAATGGTTGGATACGACCATCTTTAATTAATTTCTCTAAAGAAAGACGAGCAATTTCACGACGAGTCGAATCAAATGAAGAAATACGAATATCATTGGTTTCATCTAATTCTAATTCAACACCAGTGGATTTTTCAAAAGCTCTAATATTACGACCTTCACGACCGATAATTTTACCTTTAATAGTTTCATCGGCTAAAGAAATTGTAGAGACGGTATATTCGGCGACATAATCAGTTAGACCATGACGAATATTATCAACGATGACTTCTTTGGTAATCTCATCTTCCTTTTGTCTGATTTCATCACGAGCTTCTTCAATTTTTTTAGAAACCCATGAAGACATTTTTTTCTCAGTGCTACTAATGACTAATTGTTTAGCTTTTTCAACATCAAGACCAGAAATTACTTCTAGTTTGTCCATTTGTTTACGATACAAATCATCAACACTATTTAATTTATTTTTTAAATCAAGTGATTGTTGATCAAGAGATTTTTCTTTTTGAATAAGATAACGTTCTTTTTCGTCAAGTGATGATAATCTTTGAAAAACTTCTGCTTCTTTAGCTTTAGCATCGGCTTCAATTTTTCTAGCATTTTGAATGGCAGCTTGAATTAAAGCATCGGATTTAGCTGAGGCAACAGAAATATCTGGTTCAGCTGGTTTTTGAGGAGTAAAAACAACCCGATTTTTATCGGTTTCCTCTTTTTGAACTTGGGCTTGAACTTGAACTTGGGCAGGTTCTTCTTTTTTAACCTTGGACTTTTTTGAAGTAGGAATGGGATTGGAAAAAAGACCCTTTACCTGGGATAAGAAAAAATCTAACATAAATGACCTCCATTACTTTTTATGACGCCAAAACAGAACTAAGATTTCGAACGAACCGAAGAAAATAAACTCGAAAATCTAATTAACATATATAAAAGCGTAAATAAAAAGCTAAAATTTTAATTTTAATTAACAATTAATAAAGTTTAACTAAGTTGGTATATTTTACTTTAATTTAAAGTAATCGTCAATTACATTCTTTATATCGGTGAGGTTGAATCCACGACGGTAAAGTGAGGCCATAATTTTTTGACGGTTGTTAAAATCTGAAAGATAATTTTGATTAATTCTTTTTTTATCGAGAAATTTTTTAATCAAATTTAAATCATTTTGAGGAATTAATTTTTTGACTAAAGATGGGTCAATTTTAATCCCAAATTGAGAAATTAAAAACACAATTTGGGCTTGAGACTTATGTCGATTTTTTTGAATAAAATAGGTGACAAAATCTGATTCGTTGAGAAGATTTCTGTCTTTTAATTCAGAAATTATATTTTCAATAATCGGTAAAATTGGAAAGTCATTAGAGATATTAAATTTTCTCTTGGTTTTTTGAAAAAATAATCTCATTTTTTGAGATAAGAGTTTTTCATTCTTAGGGGAAATAGCGATTTGGCGAAGAGCATATTCTTTAGCCAAATAAGTTAAAGAGGTATGAATTAATAAATCTAACTTTTCCGAGTCAATTTCTTGATTTTTTACTAAAGATAATTTAACAACATCATCAATAAAAAAAGGTAGATAAGAGTTGTCAGAAAAAGTTAAATTAACTCTATTAGAAATTCGACTGGCTTTGATATTAGACAGCTGCAGCATCTTTTACTTTTTGCCAAATTTTTGCCTGAAGATCTTTAAAGATTTTAGGATTTTCTTTTAAATATTTTTTAACTGCTTCACGGCCTTGAATATTTTGATCGCCAAGTTTGAAAAAAGCACCAGCTTTAGTAATTAATTCATATTGAACAGCTAGATCAATAATACTTCCAGTATTAGAAATACCTTCGGTGTTCATAATGTCGAATTCAGCTTCTTTAAAAGGTGGAGCGATTTTGTTTTTAATAATTCTGGCTCGGTGTTGAGAACCAATAGATTCACCAGCAGCTGTTTTAATATTGGCAATTTTACGTAAGTCAATTCGGACTGAAGCATAAAATTTAAGAGCTAAACCACCAGGAGTGGTTTCAGGATTACCAAACATAACTCCAATCTTTTGACGAATTTGATTGGTAAAAATAACAACAGCTTTTGACTTAGAAATAGCGCCAGTAAGTTTTCTTAAAGCCTGAGACATAAGTCGGGCCTGAACACCCATCATGGAATCACCCATATCACCCTCAATTTCAGCTTTAGGAACTAAAGCAGCTACAGAATCAACCACAATAACATCAACAGCGTTTGATCTGACTAAGGTTTCTACAATTTCTAGGGCTTGTTCACCATTATCTGGTTGAGAGATTAAAAGATTATCTAGATCAACCCCAATAACAGCGGCTCGAGTTGGTTCAAGAGCATGTTCAACATCAACAAAAGCAACATTGCCACCAAGTTTTTGAGCTTCGGCAATAACATGAAGACAAACAGTAGTTTTACCTGAAGCTTCTGGTCCAAAAATTTCAGTAACCCGACCACGAGGAAGACCACCAACACCAAGAGCAATATCGAGAGGTAAACACCCAGTAGGGATAACTTCGATAGTCATATCAGCCCGCCTGTCACCCATCTTCATAATGGCACCAGTTCCATAAGCTTTAGTAATTTGTTCCATAGCAACACGAATGGCTTCGTTTTTTTGAGTTTGACTACCACCAACTGGAGAACCTTTTTGGATTTCTTTTTTCTTTTTCATATTTTTTAAAATTTAATTAACTATATATTGATAACAAGGAAAACTATATCAAGTCAATAAGCAAAACCGAATAAAAACCGAAGTCTAGTAAAATTGATTTCATTTAAGTAAAATAGACAGACTACGGGGATTGGCGCAATTGGCTAGCGCGCACGCATGGGGTGCGTGAGGTTGCAGGTTCGAATCCTGTATTCCCGAC
>CAYOXV010000006.1:7007-9187 GCA_964408055.1 uncultured Gammaproteobacteria bacterium
TAAGCATCAGCTCGACCAAGCCAACCTTTAACTGAAACATCTTTATTTTCAAGGCGTTTATATTCAGTAAAAAAATGAACTAATTCTTTAAGAAAATGGGATTCAACATCATTTAAGGTTTTAATATGATCGTAATTTGGATTTTTCAGAGGAACGGCTAAAATTTTTTCATCATCACCACTTTCATCTGACATAATAAGAACTCCTATCGGTCTAACTTCAATTAGACAGCCAGTAAAGACAGGAGAGTTGGTAATAATCATAACATCTAAATGGTCACCGTCTTTTGACCTAGTTTCTGGAATAAAACCATAATCAACTGGATAATGCATGGGTGAATGGAGAACTCGATCAAGCTTAATAATATCTAATTCCTCGTCGTACTCATACTTATTATGAGTTTCTTTAGCGATCTCAACAATAGTGTTAATTACCTGGGGAGCTTTATGGCCTAAATTGATGGCAGAGTTCATAAGGGTGTTCAAATTATATCATTAGGGGTAAAAAAGTCAATTTAATTAGATACATATTTAGTATGTACAAGCTTTAATTTTTAATAAAATATTTATAATTATTAACTTTTAATAAAAAGGTTGATTAGGGTTTATAATTTAAGCGATGGCAATAAAGTTTAGTCCCAATCAATTAATTAGAGATGAACATTTTTTAGTAATAAGTAAAGAAATTAGACAAACTAAAAATGGAGATAATTTTGAAATCTTAGAATTAAGTAATCAAGATGGGAAAATTGAGGCTAAAATATGGGGAAATAATATCCCCCAGTGCCAATTAGAAATTGGTAAAGTAATTGAAGTTAATGGTAAAACCCAAGAATACAATGGAAAAATAAGTCTGATTATTGATAGTTGTCAGATAGTTTCAAGTGAAGAAATATCGGAATATAAAGAAAAAACTCCAACCTTAGTTTTTGATATTGAAACTGTAGGAAAAAAATTTGAAGAATTAGATGAAAGAGAACAAGATTATCTTCTTAATAATTTAGAAAAAAACGAAGATGATAAAGAAAAAGCTAAAAACAAAATAGCTTTATATTCAATTTTTGGAAAAGTGGTCGCTATTGGGGCTTGGGATTTTGGAGAAAACAAAGGGAAGGTATTGATAATTTCAGATAAAGACTTAGTTCCTGAAAAAGATAGTTACGAATATTTTATTTTTAAAGATGAAAAAGAATTACTTAATGGTTTTTGGAAATTAACAACTAACTATGAAAAATTTGTAACTTATAATGGAGATAATTTTGATCTCCCCTATTTAATGATTAGATCGGGAATAAATCGAGTTAAAATGCCTTTTGAAATTAAAAAATGGGGATCAGATAGATTCATTGATTTGGCCAATAAAATAAGGCAGAGTCATTCATTTAAACTGGAAATGTTATGTAAAGCATTTGGAATTGAAAATCCAAAAGAAAAAGGGGTGGAAGGAAGTGAAGTAACAAAATTATTTTATGATGGTGAATACCAAAAAATTGCTGATTATGTGGCTAGAGATGCATATTCGACTAATGAACTTTATAAAATATGGAAAGAATTTATGAGTGGGGAGCTTTAAAAAATGAAAGATAATAAAAACGAAGAAATTAAATTTCAAATTGAAATGGAATTATTTGAAATTAAAAGACAAATCAACCCTAGCCCTAGAAAAACAATTAAACTGGCAGAAAAGAATTTAAAGAAAATGCTTTTGAATAGATTGGAAGGAAAAACTGGTGAATGTTAAAGAATAAAAAAGAGACTGATAGCTAAAATAGTAGTGTAGATAGCAAAAATCCAAAATTTATGACTGATTAAAACTTTTTTAAGAATATTTAGAGCAATAACACCGGTAATAAAAGTAATGACAAAAGCGAGTAAAGATTGAGTTGTTAATAGGTTGGCAGTAGATAAATCTTTAGCACTTAAAACTAAAGCACCTAAGGAAGCAGGAATAAAGAGACAGAAAGAAAATTTAAAGGCATCAATAATAGAAAGACCTAATAATAAAGCCATAAAAATAGTAGAACCAGCTCGAGAAACTCCAGGTAAAATGGCAATTGATTGGAAAAGACCAATTAGAATAGCTTTTTTATAATTTAATTTAATATCTTTTTTAGTTAAAAATTTAGTAGAAAAAACAAAAATTGAACCTAAAATAAAGAAAAAAGGTAAAAGATGGATATT
>CAYOXV010000006.1:9287-31253 GCA_964408055.1 uncultured Gammaproteobacteria bacterium
TAATTATAAACAAAAATCCCGCCGAAGCGGGATTGAAATTGTAAGTAAAAATGAAGCTTAACGCTTTGGAGATTGTTTTTGGCGTCGTGATTTACCACCTGTACCAACCATTCTTCTTTCTCTAACACGAGAATCAACTGTAAGTAACCCAGCTGGTCTTAAAATCGATCTAAAAGACTCATTAATTTTAACTAAAGCCCGAGAAATGGCTAAAGCAAGAGAAGAAACTTGTCCCATCTTCCCACCACCAATAACCTTAGCTTCAAAATAATATTTACCTTCAGTTTTTGTAATCACAAAAGGTTTTTCGTGAATTATTTTAGCTATTTTTTGAGGGAAATAATTTTCAAGAGGAATACCATTAATCATTGATTCCCCTTTCCCAGTAAATAATTTGATAGTGGTAACCGAACTTTTACGACGGCCAAGAGTATAAATGTATTTTTTAGAATTTGATTTTGAAGTCATATTATTTATTAAACTTGTCGGCATATTTATGATCTGGGCCAACAAAAACTTTTAAGCGGGTCATACGAACATCTCTTAATTTATTTTTAGGTAACATACCATAGACTCCATGAGAAATAACTTTACGAGGGTCTTTGGCCATTAATTCTGATAATTTTAGTTCTTTTAAATGACCAGTCCAAGCAGTGTGGTGGTAATAAATCTTTTGTTTTAGTTTTTTACCAGTAGTTTGGATATCAGCAGCATTAATAGCGACAACATAGTCACCATCGTCACGATGGTAAGAAAAGGTAGGTTTATCCTTACCCATTAAGATAGAAGCTATTTGAGTGCAGATACGACCTAGAGTTTGATCTTTAAGATCGACAAGATGCCAACTTCTTTCAACTTGATTACCTTTTAAAACAGTAGTTTTCATTATTTAGTCTCCTTTTTAACTTTAGTTTTTTCTTTAACTTCTTTTTTAACAACTTTTTTATCTTCTTTGGTTTTTTTACTCGCCTTTATTTCTTTTTTATTAGTTTTTTTATCTTCAACTTTAACTTCTTTTTTTTGTTCAAACTTAATTGGTTTAACGAAACTTAATTTAACAATTAAAGCATCATCACCAAAACGTCTCTTGATACGGGTCATTTGAGTAAAATTACTAGTTTGATCACCAAAGACTTCTTTAAAAGTTTTTACCACATTATTAACCCAAGTTTGATCTTGAAGAGTTTTGAACAATTCGCGTTTAGCAGTTAATTCTGGTTTGGAAATAATAGTATTAGATAAAGATTCAATAGTTGAAACTACTGATTTTGCTTTAGCTTCGGTAGTATTAATAGATCCATAAATAAACATAGATCTAGTTAAAGAACGAAATAGAGCCTGTCTTTCGTTGTGGTTACGACCTAATTTTTTTCCAAAAACACGATGTTTCATAATTTAATAGTAAAGTTAAAATTATTTCCAACTAAAGTTTTTTTCTTTCAACCAAGAATCAATAACTTTTAAGGATTTTTCACCAACATTTTTAGCTTTGCTAACGTCAAGACGTCCAGCTTTAATAAGAGTGTCAATAGTGGAATAACCAGCTTTTTTAAGAGCATTAGTAACTCGAAGAGGAAGTTCTATTTCTTCAACAGAAATATCACTACCTTGATTATTAACACCAGTACTAATGGTGATAACTTCTTCTTCAAATTCTTTTGGATCAGCAATTTGACTGAAGGAATTAATTAAATCTTTAGCAGCCATTTTAAGAGCATAAAGAGGATCTATTGAACCATCAGTCCAAATTTCCATAGTTAATTTGTCATAATTTGACTTTTTACCTAAACGAGTTGGTTCAACTGAGTAATTAGTTTTAATAACTGGAGTAAAGGTAGCATCTAAAATAATTTCACCAACAATATCAGTTTTTTGTTCTTTAGCTAAAGTATAACCAACACCTCTTTCAACAGTTAATTCTATATTTAAAGATGACTTAGCATCAGAAAGATTAGCAATAAATTGATCTGGGTTAGCAACTTGGCAAAGGCTATTGTCAACAATATCAGCAGCAGTAACTACACCTGGACCTTTTTTTTCTAATTTAAGAACAATAGGTTCATTTTTATTGTAGATAAATTTGATTTTTTTAAGATTTAAAGAGACTTCAACTAAATCTTCTTTAACACCTGGTAGAGTAGTAAAAAGATGGCTAGCTTTGTCAATTTTGATACGGGTAATAGCAGCACCTGGAATGGTGATTAATAAAACTCGACGTAAGCTGTTACCTAAAGTGTGGCCAAAACCACCAACCAAAGGACTAAGTTCAAATTTACCATAAGTATCGGTAGATTTGATCGTTTTTATATTAAATTTATTAGTTTCGATCATGAAATTCTCCTTTTTTATCTTGAATAATATTCAATTATTAAATTGACATCAATGTCATTTTTTACTTCCTCCAAATTAACGGAAGAAATAACTTTGACAGTGAGTTTTTGTTTGTTTAAATCAAGCCAGCTAACGGTCTTAAATTCTGGGGCAAGCCCTGGTAAATCATCAATTTTGGCAACAATTTTTTTATCAAGAGTGATAATGTCTCCGACTTTGACTTGATAAGAAGGAATGTTTAATTTTTTATCATTAATAAAGACATGGTTATGACTAATAAGTTGTTTGGCAGATGATCGAGAAAGAGAAAGACCACTAATATATAAAACATTATCTAATCTTTGTTCTAACAAAACCATTAAATTATTACCAACAAGTCCAGTCATTTTTTTAGCTTTAAGATAAAAATTCTTGAATTGAGTTTCTTGAACCCCATAAATTCGCTTAGCTTTTTGTTTAGCTTTAAGCTGGATACCGTAATCGGTAGGTTTTTTATCTCTTTTAATACCATGCATACCTGGTTTAACTGCCCCTTTCTTTTCAATAGGACATTTACCCGATAAACATCGAGTTCCTTTTAAATAAAGTTTGTCACCAGCGCTTCGGCAAAGTCGACATTTAGTATCTAAAGTAATTCTTGACATATTTTTTAATTTCGACGCTGTTTAGGCGGACGAGGACCATTATGAGGGATTGGGGTAATGTCGGAAATTTTTTCGACATCGAAATCTCTTTTAGTACGAAGATAACGAAGCGCAGCATCACGACCTACACCTGGACCTTTTAAATAAACTTCTAATTTTTTAATACCATGTTTTTTAGCTTCTTCTAAAGCTTTTTCAATAGCAGTAGTAGCGGCATAAGGGGTTGATTTACGAGAACCCTTAAAACCACAATTACCAGAACTGGCCCAATTTAGGGTTTTACCCACCATATCAGTGACAGTAACAATAGTGTTGTTAAAACTTGACTGAATATAGAGCCTAGCTTCAGCAATATTTTTAAAGACTTTTTTCTTATTAGTAGTTTTTGAAGTAGTGGTAGCCATATATTTTTAGATAATTATTTATTTGAATTATTAGAAGCAGCCTTTTGTTGAGATTCAATTTTTGCCCAAGCTTCTTTAGTAAGTGACCCAACGGTCTTTTTCTTACCTTTGACTGTACGAGCATTAGTTTTAGTTCTTTGGCCGCGAACTGGTAAATTAACAATGTGACGAATGCCACGATAAGATTTAATAGCTTTAAGACGATCAATATTTTCTCTGATTTCTTTTTTAAGATCACCTTCGACTTTAAATTCTTCGAGAGCTTTCATAATAGTAGAAACATCATCACGAGAAAGATCTTTAACTCGGGTATCTGGATTTAATTTAACGGCTTTAATCAAAGTTTTAACATTGGTAGTACCAATACCAAAAATTCTGGTTAAACCGATTTCAATTCTTTCATTGTCTGGAATTTCAATACCAATAATTCTCATAAAAATTAACCCTGTCTTTGGGTGTGTCTTTTGGTCGAACAAATAATGCGTCGAATACCCCTTCTGATAACAACCTTGCAGTTGCGACAACGACGTTTAATACTAGATTTTACTTTCATAGGAACTTGGATATTGTAACCTAAAAAAGGAACA
Source organism: uncultured Gammaproteobacteria bacterium (assembly GCA_964408055.1). Taxonomy (GTDB): domain Bacteria; phylum Patescibacteriota; class Microgenomatia; order UBA12405; family UBA12405; genus WARW01. The sequence goes on from CAYOXV010000006.1 coordinate 13,254, forward strand.
ATATCAAAGAGTAAATTTTAATTAGATTCGATAGACGATTCTACCTTTCTCTTTTTCAGGACTAAGAACTAAAGAAACTGAATCACCAGCCATAACTCGAATATGATTCATTCTAAGTTTACCGGCAAGATGGGCAATAATTTTGGTACCATCCTCAACAGTGACACGATAAAGGGAGTTAGGTAAAACTTCAGTAACTTGACCCTTTACAATTGGTTCTTTCATAAAAAAGATTAATTTTGAACTAAATTATTAACTTTTTGGGAAATATCTTCAAAAATTGGTTCGATAGGACGATTACCATCGGTTCTGAATAAAAGGTTTTTGGATTGAAAATAATCCATAATTAACCCATTATTATCATCATAAAATTTTTGACGGGCAGCAATAGCCTCAGGAGTACTATCAGTACGGTTGGCATCTTGAAATTCAGCACCTCGAGCAGCTCGACGCGAGCTAATTTCTTCGAAAGTAACATCGAGATGAATAATTAAATCTAAAGGTTCATTCTTACTGGATAAATATCCTTCGATAAATTGACCTTGAGTTAAAATTCGAGGAAAACCATCAATAATAAAATTTTGATTATTAATTTTTTCTAAGTTACTAGTTAAAATGGCAAAAGCAATTTCGTCTGGAACAAGATTTCCAGAGTCAACAATAGACTTAGCTTGCAATCCAAGTTCTGAAGCAGCTGCAATTTCATCACGAAGAAGCTGACCCATAGATAAATGAGTAAGGCCGAATTTTTCGGCAATAAGTTTGGCTTGAGTGGATTTACCACAGCCTGATGGACCAATTATGAATAGATTTAGAGACATATATTTTTAATTAATAACTTAATTTATCGTAATTATGCATTTGAACAACATTTTCTAATTTTCTAGTTAACTCAAGGATAACAGATACAACGATAAGAACACTAGTACCACCAATACTTAAAGTAGTAATATGAGTAATTTTTTGAACTATTGATGGAGTAACGGCAATAATACCTAAAAATAAAGCGCCAATAAAAATGACTCTATTAATAAGGAATTTTAATCTTTTCTCAGTAGAAACACCTGGACGAATGCCAGGGATGAAGCCACCTGATTTACGTAATTCATCAGCAATGTCTTTAGGTTTAAAGACAACTGAAGTGTAAAAATAGGTAAAACCTAAAACTAAAAAGAAATAAAAGAAAATATAGAAATAACCGTCGGTTCTGAAAAAATTAGAGATATTAGTAGCAATAGTGGCAATAGCCTGGTTAGGAACTTTGCCTAAAAATTGGCCAAGGAGAGAGGGAATAGTAGCGAGAGAAACAGCAAAGATAATTGGCATAACCCCAGCCGTATTAACTTTGATAGGTAAATAAGTAGATTGTCCCCTCTTAGCGTAATTAATAGGAATACGTAAAATGGCCTCTTCAACAAAAACAATGGCCAGAATCATAGCCAAGGCCATACCAGCAAAAATTAACATATTTAATCCAGTTTGAGGATTGGAAAAATCAGTAATACTTAAGGTTTGAATAAAACCAACTGGAAGACGAGAAATAATACCAGCAAAAATTAACATAGAGATACCATTACCTACTCCAGCTAAATTGATTAATTCACCAAAGAAAATCATAATCATAGTCCCAGCCAACATACTAGCAATCATGGCAGCAATTAATAAAGGAGAAAGACTAGTAATAATATTTTGAGATTTCAAAAGTGCATACATACCAAAACCATTAATAAGAGCAAAAGGAATAGTAGCAATACGAATATATTGATTTATTTTAGCTCGACCATATTCCCCTTCTTTTTGAAGTTCTTCTAATTGAGGAACAACTAAAGCTAAAAGTTGCATCATAACTGAAGCATTAATGTAAGGATTTAAACCAAGAGCGGCAATGGAAAAATTAGCTAAAGTACCTCCAGAGAAGATATCTAATAAAGAAAGGATTTGATTTTGAGAAAAGAATTGTTTAAGAAGAGCTAAATTAACACCAGGAACTGGGATATGAACAATAAGTCTAAAAAGAACTAAAATACCTAAAGTAAACAATAACTTTTTTCTAAATATGGGTGTTTTTAGACCATCAATATAAAGAGAAAGAGTTTTGAAATGTCGATTCATTAATCTATCTTACCACCAGCAGTAATAATTTTTTCTTTAGCTAATTGAGATAAAAGAACTCCTTTGAAAACTAGTGGTTTAGTAATTTCACCACTGGAAAGAATTTTGACAGTAGCATTTAATCTTTTGATAGAGATTTTTGATTTTTGAGAAATTGAATTGGTATCAACCAGTTCATCTTTTTTAAACCATTTATCAATTTGAGTAAGAGTAAAAGTAACAATATTTTTACGATTTAAAAGACGATGTTTACCTCTTAAAAATGGAAGTCGTTTAATCCAAGATTTTTTGTGCTTGGTACCAGCAAAAGTAAGTTTAGTTTTACCACGAGCTTTGTCACCTTTAGCACCACGGCCTGAAGTGTGACCACCAAGACCAGAACCAATACCACGTCCACAACGACGAGCTGATTTTTGAGTAATTTTAGTTAAACTAGTTAAAATTTCCATGTTATTTTTTAAGTAAAGATAGGGCTTTTAAAGTAGCCCAAACATTAATTGACTTATTTTTAGAACCAATAATTTTTGACACAATATCTTTAATCCCAGCTAATTCAACAACGGCTCTAACTGGACCACCAGCAATAAGACCACTTCCTGCCTTACCTGGACGAATTAAAACAATAGCGCCTTTGAATTTTAATTGGACAGAACCAGAAATAGTACCATTAACAATAGGGATTTCAACTAAAGATTTTTGAGCTTTTTTAACTCCTTTTTGAATGGCATCAGCCACACTTTTAGCCTTACCTAAACCAACTCCAACTCGAGATTTTTTGTCACCAGAAACAACTAAAGCAGTAAAATGAATTTGATTACCACCCTTAGTTTTTTTGGATACTCGTTTTATTTGAACAACTTTATCAGTGAATTCACTGACTGGTTTTTCGTATCTTTCGTTCTTTCGATTGTTATTATTTTGATTATTGTAAGCCATATTAGAATTTTAAACCTCCTGATCGAGCACCGTCGGCAAGAGCTTTGACTCGGCCATGATAACGATAAAGTCCACGATCAAACCTAATGTTAATAATTTTTTTGGTAAGGCTAAGTTTAGCAATTTCTTGACCAACTAAGGTAGCTCTTTCTATTTTAGTCCCCTTAGTATCTTTTAAGGTCTTAGTAGAAGTAGAAACTAAAGTTTTTCCATGTTTATCATCAATGATTTGAGCCCAAACATGTTGGTTGCTTCTAAAAACTGTAAGTCGAGGAATACCTAAATTTAGGCTAATTTTACCTCTAACTTTTTTTAATCGACGATTTTTTGGATTATTAGTAATCATAATTTTTAGGCTTTAGCTTTTTTACCAGCTTTTAATTTTATAAATTCACCAAAATATCTAATCCCCTTACCTTTATAAGGTTCTGGTGGTCTAATCTTTCTGATATTACTAGCAACTTGACCAACAATAGTTTTATTAATACCACTGATAATGACTTTTGTTTCTTCAGGAACTTGAAATTCAATTCCAACTGGAGCAACAACTTCAACTGGGTGGATAAATCCAACCATTAATTTTAATTTGTTAGCATTAAGACTGGCCTTATAACCAGTACCTTTGATTTCCATTTCTTTGGTCCATAAATTTTGAACGCCGATAACAGCATTATTAAGATGGGCTCTAATGGCTCCATGGCAAGATTTAACTTTTTTATCTTCTGAAAGACGACTAACTATAATTTGATCATCTTTAACTTCAACATTAATTTTAAAAGGGATTTTAACCTCTAAGCTACCTTTTGGGCCAGTAACATTAACTATATTAGAATCAATATTGACAGTAACTCCGGTAGGAATAATGACTGGTTGGCGACCGATACGAGACATATTAGTAAATTTCGGCAATAATTTCGCCGCCTAAACCTTTAACTTTAGCTTGTTTTTGAGACATAATTCCACTTGAGGTGGAAATAATAATGAGAGATTCTGGACTTTTACCCCAAGGAAGTGAAGATGATTTCTCATAAACACGACGACCTGGTTTAGAAAATAGTTTAATATCGTTTATTTTAGGTTGATTATTTAAATAAGAAAGAGTTAAGGTTATTTCTTTTTTAATATCATTAGAAACTGAAAAATCAGTAATAAATCCAAACTTTTTTAAAATTTGAGATATATCAATACAAAAATTTGAGGCAGGAGTGGTAATTTGTTTTTTACCAGCTTTGTAGCCATTTTTGATTCTAATTAAAAAATCTATAGAAGTTGATTGCAACATAAGTTTAATTACCAGCTAGCTTTTTTAACTCCTGGTAACATACCAGTGTGAGCTAATTTGCGAAAGCAAAGTCGGCAAATACCGAATAAACGAATAAATCCATGTGGACGACCGCAGATAGCACATCGGTTATGATGTCTAACGCTATATTTTAATTTTTTTTGTTCTCTAACTATTTTTGCTACAGTAGCCATAATTATTTTTCAAATGGGAAACCCAAGGCTGATAATAACATTTTTGAATCTTCTTTTGAAGAGGCATTAATCTTTAAAGTAATTTGGACTGATCTAATTTTATTAGCTTTATCTAAATTAACTTCAGGGAAAAGAGTTTGATCTTTGATGGTTAAATTGTAATTACCAGCATCATCAAAAGCATTTAAAGACATACCTTTAAAGTCACGAAGACGAGGTAAAATAACATTGAATAATTTTTCAACAAAATCATACATTCTTTGTCCACGAAGAGTAACTTTAAGAGCAAGAGGATCATTTTGACGAATCTTAAATGAAGAAACAGCTTTTTTAGCTTTACAAAGTTTTGGTTTTTGACCAGTAATAGCAGTAATTTCCTCAATCGCACTATTAAGTGATTCATCACTTTCACGAGCTTCAGAAACTCGGTAATTAATAAAAACAGTATTTAGTTTAGGTAAAGAAAAAACATTACGATCCTTACCAAGAGTCTTAATGAGAGTTTCTTTTATCTGGTTTTCAATATTTTTTTTCAACATAATTATTTTTTAGTTTGATTATTATTGTTTAAGATAGTCTTACATTTTTTGCAAATACGATATTTAGTACCGGATTTGTCGATAGTATAACCAACTCGAGTAGTTTTTTGACAGTTAGGACAAATTAAAGCTACTTTAGAAACTAAAAGAGGTCTCTCTTTTTCGACAATACCACCAGCTTTACCTTGAGTAGGCTTAACGTGTTTTTTGAAAATATTAATGTCTTTGACTAAAACTCTATCTTTTTTAGGATAGCTTTTGACAACTAAACCTTCACGACCTTTGTCTTTGCCGATTAAAACTTTAACTTTATCGTTTTTTAAAATTTTCATATTAGTAAACCTCCTGAGCCATTGAGGCAATCTTGTTAAACCCTAAATCTTTAATTTCACGAGCAATTGGTCCAAAAATACGAGTACCACGAGGATTATTTTGAGAATCGATAATAACACCAGCGTTATCACTAAAACGAATATAAGAGCCATCAGCTCGACCATATTCTTTTTTAGTTCTAACTATAACCATTTTAACTTTTTCTTTTTTCTTAACTAAACCATTAGGCATAGCTTCTTTAACAACGGCCATGACAATATCACCAATAGTCCCTTTTTTATGGAAGAAACCTTTATAAACATGAATCACTTGGGCGCTCTTAGCACCGCAATTGTCTGCTGGTTTAATAATGCTTCTTAATTGGACCATAATTTATATAGATTTTTTAATAATTTCGACAGTAGTAAATCTTTTTAATTTACTAAGAGGTCGAGTTTCTCTAACTTTAACAATATCATTAATATTGGCTGATAAATTATTATCAGCATAAATTTTTTTGTGTTTAGTAACAATTTTTTTATAAATTGGATGACGTTGAGTATAACTCATAGAAACAACTATAGTATTGTTCATTTTATTACTGACGACATTGCCAGTAAAAGTTTTACCAGTATTAATAGTTTTATTTTTCATTTGGTTTTTCAGCTAAAAGAGTAGATATAAGACTAATTTCATATTTAATCTTTTTAAATACAGAAGTATCTTTTTGATTGCCAGTGGCATATTTAGCATTGGCCTCAATCAGACTTTTACGTAAATCCATAAGATTTTTAGTAAGTTCTTGTTCTGTCTTTTGTCTGTAGGAGATTTTATCAGTTTTTTTCATAATTACTAGGTTTATTTTTTATTAACGATTTTACAAACAACTGGGAGTTTAGCAGCAGCCAATTTTAAGGCTGTTTTAGCATCAGCTTCACTAATACCAGAAACTTCAAAAATAATGCGGCCTGGTTTAACAACAGCGACGTAACCTTTGACATCACCTTTACCAGCACCCATAGTACCAGTACCTTTTTCAGTAAATGGTTTATCAGGAAAAATTCTAATCCACATACGACCATTTCTTTTGGTTGAGTGAGCAATAGCTCGTCTAGCGGCTTCAATTTGGTTGGCAGTTAACCAACTACATTCCATAGATTTTAATCCATAGTCACCAAAGGAAACTAAATTCCCTTTGGAATTACCACGCATACTACCTCTAAATTGTTTTCTATATTTAGTTCTCCCTGGTTGTAACATAATTAGATTAAACAAAGATAAACTTTAACACCGATATATCCTGATCGAGTTAACGAAGGACATTCGAAATAATCAATTTTTGATCGAAGAGTAGAAAGAGGAATTTTACCTTCAGAGAATTTTTCTCGACGGCCAATTTCAGCTCCATTAATACGTCCTGACAAAACAACTTTAACTCCTTTACAACCAGCTGACATAGATCTTTCAATGGCTGATAAAACAACTCGACGATAAGGCATTCGTTTGGTTAATTGATAAGCAATTTTTTCAGCGACTAATTTTGCGGAAAGATCGGAATTTTTAAATTCTTCAACTTGGATTTCAATATTTTGTTTATTATTTATTTTGCTAGAAATTTTTTGAATTTCTTTTTTAATGTTTTCTAATTCTTTACCACCACGACCAATAACTAAACCTGGACGAGAAACAATTAAAACAACTTTTATTCTTTTGGCTGATCTTTCAATACGGATACCAACAATACCAGCAGAAGAAAAACTCTTTTGAATATAATCCCTGATTTTTTTGTCTTCTAAAAGATAAATAGCATATCGAGGTGCTTTAGCAAACCAGCTGGATTGCCATTCAGGACTGTTTTTGACAGTTTCGAGTCTAAAACCGATTGGATTTACTTTTTGACCCATATTATTTTTGAACTCCTTTAACTTTAATAAACAAACGACTATGTCTTTTTTGAATTAAACCACGAGCAAAATGAGAACCGTGAGATTTGTCCATACGTTTAATCTTCATAGCTTCATCAGCCTTTATGGTATCAAATTTTAAAGAATCGACATCTAAATTGAAGTTATTTTTAGCATCAGCAATAATATTGGTTAAAGCTTTAATTAAAATTCGAGCAGCTTTAGTATTAACAAATTTTAGATTTAATAAAGCGGTGGCAGGAGAAAGAGGTCTGATACGATTGACTAAAAGTCGAAGTTTTCGAGGGGAAATCATTAAATTTTTATTGACATATTGAGCAGTATTAATAGTAGGGGTAATTTTTTCCACTGGTTTTTTAGCTTCGACAGCTTTAATTTCGGCTGCTTTTTTAGTAACCTTGATTTTTGGAGTCTTAGTAGAGATAGTATTTTTTTTGATAACTTGAGCCATAATTTTTTAGGTTTTTTCAATAACTCTTTTAACAACACGGCCATGACCTTTAAATGTTCGGCTAGGTGAAAATTCACCTAAACGATGGCCAACCATGTCTTCAGTAACATAAACATTAATGAATTTTTTACCATTATGAACTTCAAAATTTTTGCCAACAAATTCTGGAGCGATCTGACTATGTCTGGCATAAGTTTTAATAGGTTGATTAGCAGCAGTTTTGGCCATTTTTTCCAAAAGTCTGGCATCAACGTATGGACCTTTTTTTGAACTTCTAGACATTATTTTCTTCTTTTAACAATTAATTTATTAGAGGCTTTTTTCTTTTTTCTAGTTCTTTTGAAGGCTGGTTTACCCCATTTAGTTTTTGGATGCATACCAATAGAACTACGACCTTCACCACCTCCATGTGGATGTGAATGAGGATTTTGAGCAACTCCTCGAACAGTTGGTCTAATACCACGGTGACGTGATTGACCAGCTTTGGTTAATTTTTGATTTGAATGATCAGCATTACTAATTTGACCAATGGTAGCAAAAGTATTAGCGTTAAAAATTCTAATTTCACCAGATGGAAGTTTAATGATAGCTTTGTCACCATCAACACTTTGAACATAAGCAGCTGAACCAGCACTTTTTACTATTTGAGCAGCTTTAGTAGTTTGAAATCTAAGACAATGAATAGGAATACCAATTGGAATATTTTTTATAGGTAAACAATTACCTTCTTTAATAGCTACATTTTCACCAGAGACAATAATATCACCGACTTTTAATTCAGTAGTAGCTAAAATATAGCTCTTTGAACCATTTTCATAAGAAAGAAGGGCAATATCGGCAGTGCGACCAGGATCATACTCAATAGCAACTACCTTAGCAGGAATGTCGTGTTGAATTCTTCGCCAATCAATTTCTCTTAAATAACGTTTTTCTTCACCGCCACGATGACGGATAGAAACGTGACCTTGAAAATCACGACCGCTAGTTTTTCTTTTAATAGTTAATAAAGATTTTAATGGCATATTATTTTGTTTTTAATTTTAAAAGCTCTATTTTAGTACCTTTTGGAAGAGTAATAATGGCTTTTTTCTTATTTGATTTTTTAATTGGGTTTCGAGTCTTCCAATTAGTTTTTATTTTACCTTTAAGGATAGTAGTGTTAATGGCAAGTGGTTTAATACCAAAAGCGGTTTGGAAAGCAACCATAATTTGGTTCTTATTAACTTTAGTATCAACCCAAAAACTATATTTACTGGAAACTTCCTGAGAAGCCAGAGACTTTTCAGTAATTATTGGTTTTAAATTGATAATTTTAGAAATCATATTATTTAGTTAATTTTTTGATCGAACTTTGACTTAGAATCAAAAAGTTTTGATTTGATAAATCATAAACATTTAATGATTTTAAAGATAAAAGATTAATTTTTTGGACATTACCTAAAGCCCTTTTAACATTATTAAGAGTTTTAGTAGTAATAATGCCTATTTTTCGACTTTCTGATAATACTTTATCAACGCCTTTAAGTCCAGTAATAAGTTTAATACCATCTTTAGTTTTAGGATTTAAATCTTTAAATTTATCAATGATAATTATTTTATTAGCTTTAGCAAATTTAGTTAAAGTTCCATTTATGGCCTGTCTTTTCATTTTTTTATTTATCTTAAGAGTGTAGTTTTGATTTCCATCTGGACCCATAGCACTACCACCGCCAACAAAAATTGGAGCTTTACGAGAACCATGACGAGCATTACCTGTACCTTTTTGAGCCCAAACTTTTTTAGTGGTACCACGAATTTGACCACGACTTTTAGCTTTGGCAAAGGATGATCGTTGATTAGCTAAATAAACACGAATAGATTGAGCAATTAATTGATCCGAAACGGAAACATCAAAAATATCTTTTGGTAAAGTAGTTTCACCGATTTTTTCAAATTTAAGATTATAAATTGGAGCTTTCATATTTATTTTGTCTTTTTAAGAGTCACCCAAGAATTAATACTTCCAGGGATTGAACCGATAATTGAAACTTCTTGTTTTTCTAGATCAATACTAAATATTTTGAGATTTAAAACTGTTTGAGAAACATTACCAAAATGACCTGGCATTTTTTTACCTTTAACAACTTTACCAGGAGTTTGAGCACCAATTGAACCCATGTGTCTGACTCGATTTGAGGCACCTAAAAGTGGTTGTTTTCTCATTCCCCATCGTTTAACAGTACCAGCAAAGCCATGACCTTTAGAAATGCCGGTAACGTCAATTAATTCATCGTTGGCAAAAACATTATCAATAGTGATATCACTACCAACCTCAGGAATTTGATCAGAAGTTAATTTAAATTCTTTAAAAAATCGAGGTTTAATATCTAATTTAAGTTTGGATATTTTTTTAGCAGTAGCTTGATTAAGATTTTTGCGGGAATCAAAAGCAACTTGAATCGAACTATAACCGTCTTTCTCAGAGGTTTTAATTTGAGTAACCTTTAATGGTAAAGCTTTGCATTTAGTGACAGCAATGCGTTGGCCATCTGGGTTATAGACATTGGTCATCTGACCTTTTTTTACAAGAAATCCTGAAATCATAGTTTTACATCTTTACTTCGACTTCTACTCCGGAAGGTAAATCCAAGTGTTGAAGACTGTCAACAGTGCGAAGACTAGTGTTAGAAATATCGATAAGTCGTTTGTGAGTTCGAACTTCGAAGTGCTCACGAGCATTCTTATCGGTATGAGGACTAGTTAAAACAGTAATGGTCTTTTTTTCAGTAGGAAGAGGGATTGGTCCCTCAACTTTTGCACCAGCAGTAACCGCAGCCTCAACTATCTTGATAGCAGCCTCATCGATGATTCGATGATCGTATGATTTTAGTCTGATACGGATACGGTTACCTTTGGTCATAAATTATTTAATAATTTCGGTGATAGCACCGGCACCAACAGTTAAGCCACCTTCGCGAATAGCGAATCTTTGGCCAGCTTGCATAGCGACTGGTTTAATTAACTTAATAACAACGTTAGCATTGTCTCCTGGCATAACCATTTCAGTTCCTTCTGGAAGAGAAAGATCACCAGTTACATCAGTAGTTCTAATGAAAACTTGTGGACGATAGCCAGAGAAGATTGGAGTATGACGTCCACCTTCTTCTTTTTTGAGTAATAAAACTTCAGCTTTAAATTCGGTGTGAGGAGTAATACTTCCTGCTTTAGCTAAAACTTGACCTCTTTCGATGTCATCTTTTTCAACTCCACGAAGTAATAAACCGACATTGTCACCAGCTTGACCTTGATCTAAAAGCTTGTGGAACATTTCAACACCAGTAACAACAGCTTTTCTAGTATCTCTTAAACCAACGATTTCAATTTCGTCATTGATTTTGATAATACCTTTTTCAATTCTACCGGTAGCAACAGTTCCTCGACCTTTGATTGAGAAAACGTCTTCAATTGGCATTAAGAAAGGTTTATCTAATTCACGGACAGGCTCAGGGATATAAGTATCAAGAGCTTCCATTAATTTTTTAATACTTTCAACACCATCAGCATCACCGTTGAGGGCTTTAAGAGCACTTCCACGAATGATTGGAGTATCATCACCTGGATAACCATATTTGGTTAAGAGGTCACGAATTTCCATTTCAACTAGATCTAAGAATTCTGGATCTTCAACTAAATCAACTTTGTTTAAGAAAACAACTAATTTAGGAACGTTGACTTGGTTAGCAAGCAAAACGTGTTCTCTAGTTTGAGGCATTGGACCATCAGGAGCTGAGACGACTAAAATAGCACCATCCATTTGAGCAGCACCGGTAATCATGTTTTTGACATAATCAGCGTGTCCTGGACAATCAATGTGAGCATAGTGTCTAGCGTCAGTCTCATATTCAATATGAGAAATAGCAATAGTAACAATTTTGGAAGCATCACGAACAGTACCACCCTTAGCAATATCAGCATAGGATTTTGCACTTCCTTGAACTTTAGAAATAGCGGCAGTTAAGGTAGTTTTACCATGATCGACGTGACCAATAGTACCGACATTAACGTGTGGCTTATTTCTTTGATAAGTATCTGCCATATTTTTTCTCCTTTGTTTTTATTTATTGTCTTTTTTAAGACGAAATTTCTAATTAATAATATTTAAGATTAAAATGCTTTTGAATTGTACCAGCTTGGATAGAGCTTTGCAACATACAAAACTAAGCAATTTAATGCCTTTTTTTAGAAAAAAATTATCTAAATAGAGTTAACTAAAATTTTAGCATAAATTAATAAGGAAGGTTTAGTAAAAAAACAAAAAAATACCCCCGAAAACCGAGGGTATTAAATTACAACTTAAAAATCTATTTTTCTGAATTATTTTTAATAGTGAGATTTTCTTGGATATCACGAGGAACTGGATCATAATGACTTGGTTCCATGTAAAAATCTCCACGACCTTGGGTTAAACTTCTAATAACAGTAGCATAACCTTGGATAGCTTCAAGAGGAATGAAGGCATCAATAGTAGTAAAGTTACCAGATTCAGTAGTACCAGCAATTTGACCTCGACGAGAAGAAAGATCACCAATAACAGCTCCTAGAAATTCAGAAGGAGTATTGACTTCAAATTTCATGATTGGCTCAAGAATAATTGGTTTAGCCTCAGCAAATGCAGTTTTAATAGCATAGGATCCAGCAAGTTTGAAAGCCATTTCAGATGAATCGACATCGTGGTAGGTACCATCATAAACAGTAACTTTTAAATCAGTAGCTGGAAACCCACCAATAATTCCTTTTTGAAGAGTTTCTTTAACTCCTTTTTCAATAGCAGGAATAAAATTAGCAGGAATGGCACCACCTTTAACAGCATTGACAAATTCATAACCTTCTCCCCTTTCTTTTGGTTCAATTTTGATTTTACAATGACCATATTGACCATGACCACCGGATTGATGAATATATTTACCCTCAGCATCAGCATTACCAGAAATAGTTTCTCGATAAGCAACTTGAGGAGTACCGGTTTTAACACCGACATTAAATTCACGTTTTAAACGATCAACGATAATTTCAAGATAAAGTTCACCCATACCAGCAATAGTAGTTTGACCAGTTTCATGGTTGTAACTAACTTTAAAAGTAGGATCTTCGATAGCTAAACGATTTAAAGCAGCTCCCATTTTTTCTTGATCATCGGCAGTAAGAGGTTCGATTGAAAGAGAAATAACTGGTTCGGCAAATTGGATAGGAGACAAAGAAATTTTCTTATTAGCATCACAGAGAGTATCACCAGTAGTAGATTCTTTAAGTCCAATACAGGCAACGATTTCTCCAGCAAAACCTTCTTCTAAACCTTCACGTTTGTCAGCATGCATAAGTAAGAGACGACCAATACGCTCACTCTTATCTTTAGTAACGTTGTAAACTTCAGAACCGGCTTTTAAGGTACCAGAATAAATTCTGACATAAGATAAAGTACCAACATGTGGATCCGATTGAACTTTAAAAAGAAGAGCTGAAAGAGGTTCAGTTCTAATTGGTTTTCTGGTAATAACATCATTGGTTCCTGGATCAAAACCTTCAATTGGAGGTAAGTCAAGAGGTGATGGTAAATAATCAACGATACCATCTAAAATTGGATGAATACCTTTGTTTCTCCAAGCAGCACCACAATAAATTGGGAAAAGTTTACGATCAATAGTGGCTTTTCTTAAAGCAGCTTTTAATTCTGGAACAGAAATTTCTTGGTCATTTAAAAATTTTTCCATTAAAACTTCATCTTCACCAGAAATTTTTTCAACCATTTCAGCTCGAGCTTTGAGGGCTTTTTCTTTAAATTCATCAGTGACTGGTTTACGGGTAAAATCCATACCTTCTTCGTCTTTATCATAGACAATCATTTCCATATTCATTAGATCAATAACTCCCATAAAATCATGTTCTTCACCAACAGGGATAACCACAGGAACTACTGGAGCTCTAAGTTTTTCATGAATACTTTGAAGAGTATTTTTGAAAGAAGCGCCAACTTTGTCCATTTTATTAACAAAAGCAATACGAGGAACGCCATATTTATCAGCTTGACGCCAAACTGTTTCTGATTGAGCTTGAACACCAGCATTACCATCAAAAATCATAATGGCACCATCTAAAACACGGAGAGATCTTTCAACTTCAGCAGTGAAATCAACATGCCCTGGAGTATCAATAATATTAAGACGATAATCATGCCAAAAAGTAGTAACACAAGCTGATTGAATAGTAATTCCACGTTCTTTTTCTTGAGCCATAGAATCAGTAGTGGTGGTACCACTATCAACAGATCCGATTTTGTGAATTTTTCCAGTATAAAAAAGAAGACGTTCAGTGGTAGTGGTTTTACCACCATCTATATGAGCAATAATACCGATATTACGGACCTTTTCCATAGGTACGTCACGATTTTTTGTAAGTTTGATTTGTTCAGCCATAAAAAAATTATATAATTATTTTGATAATAAAAACTGTTGCACCTAAGCAACAGTAAAACGTATCTATGATACCATAAGAAGATTTAAATATGAATATAAAAAAAGTAGCAATTATTGGCGGTGGGTTAGGAGGATTAGTTCTAGGTTATGAACTAATCAAAGAAGGTATCCAAATAACTATTCTTGAAAAAGAAAAAGATTTGGGAGGACTGGTGAGTGGTTTTAAAATAGATCAAACTAATTTAGAAAAAACTTATCACCATTTTTTTAAAACAGATAAAGATTTAATTCAATTAATTAAAGAAGTTGGGTTGGAAAATAAAATTGGTTGGTATAAGAATACTACTGGAGTTTATTGGAATAAAACAATGTATCCATTTTTAACAGCAGTTGATTTATTAAAATTTAAACCTTTAGATTTAATTAGTAAGGTAAGAATGGGCTTTGTAGCTTTGATGCTTAAATATGATAAAAATTGGGATAAATATGGGAAAGTAACTGCAGATAAATGGATGGAAAAGGCGGTTGGACGTAAAGCTTATGAAATAGTATGGCAACCACTTATAAAAGGAAAGTTTCATAACCACTATAATAAGATTTCAATGGCCTGGCTTTGGTCTAGAATTCATACAAGAGGAAATTCAAGAAACGAAAAAGGAGAAGAAATTTTAGGCTACTTAGATGGTAGTTTTAAAATTTTAATTGAAAAAATTGAAAAAATTATTGAAGAAAAAGGTGGAGTGATTAATTTAAATACAGAAATTAATGATTTAAAAACATTAGAAAAGGATTATGACTTGGTTATTGATACTAGACCAAATAAAGATATTGATTACCTAGGAGCAATAAATGTAGTTTTTAGCTCAAACAAAAGTTTAAGTCCTTATTATTGGCATAACATTAATGATACCGACTCCCCTTTTGTAGCTTTAATTCAACATACAAATTTAATAGACAAATCAAATTATAGTAATAAACATATTTACTATTTAGGAGCTTATTTACCTCAAGGTCATAAATATTTTAAATGGAGTGATAAAAAAATTGAAAAAGATTTTTTAAATTATTTAACTAAAATATTTCCTAAATTTAATCAAAAACAAGTTGATGAAGTAAAAACATTTAAGTTTAAATATGCTCAACAGATAGTTGATACTGATTATGCTTTAAAAATCCCACCATATAAAATATCAAATAAATTATGGCAATTAAACTTTGCTCAAATTTATCCACAAGACAGAGGAATGAATTTTGCTGTTAAAGAGGCTAAAAAAATGGTTAAAGAGATAATAAAAAAGAATTAAGGAGCAACTGTACCAGCTAAAGCCCAATTATAAATACATGTAGGAGCGACCATCATTTTACGTGCAAGATCTGGTTTTTTATTGGCCATTAATAAACAAGTTTTTAAACCATAAAGACTAGAAATTACTTCTGTGTTGAGAATTGATGTACCTTTGAATTGTTCCTCTTTTTGAGGCATGATAAATTTATCTTCAACAATATGTCCAAGTTCATGAACACATGTTTGGATTGCTTGTGGTTGGTCAATTAAAGCCTCGTTGATAACGATAGCATCACCAACTGGAGTAAAATCCATTTCACTGGAAAAACCGCTTTCTTTTAATTCTGAATAGATTTCTGGAGTACATTTATACACTTTAGTGTGTAAACCAAAATTTTTTTCGGATATAGAGGCTGAACAAACATTACCATCTTCCAACATAATCCATTTTTTTTTCATGATCGCCTTCTTTTTTGGGTGGAGTGATAATAATTGGAATATTAGTTTCTTTGGTAATTGTATTGGCAACTTCTTTAACTATTTCACTATTATCTTTTCCATCTGATTGATCAAAAACTTCTTTAATTTTTGGGAAAACACCTAAATAGTCTTTAACATTACTGACAGCTTCCGCTATTGGTTTATATTCATATATTCCAAAAATATCACCAAGAGGGCCGTGGGTTATTTGACCTTCTAAGGCAGCTTTAGGTTGGTAACGAACATTTTTATTTTCAGAAAGCTGTTGATCAAAGATAGAATAATTTTTTGACTCGTACAACTCTGTTAAAAAATTACCAAAAACTTGATGGTCTAGACGAGTTTGATCAAGTTTAGTTAATTGTTTAACTAAAGATTCTTGACGATTTGGTTGAGTTTTTGTCTCAATTAGAGATGGAATAATAGATTCTCCATTACCTTCCATAATTTATTTGTTTTTTGATTTCTTCTAACCCTTCTGTCAGGGTCTTAAATTTTATACCTAAAGATACAGCTTTTTGATTAGAAGTAATAAGGGTTTTTTGCCAAGGACGACTCCCCTCTGGTTGAGATTTAATATATTCATCTAAACTACTTGCGGAAATTAATTCCTGATTTAGACCAAAAACTTTAGCAACTTCTAAACACATTTCATATGGGGAGTGAGAAGAAGAACCAACTAGATGATAGGTTCCAATGGTTTTATTTTCTAGAAAATAACCTAGAGCAGTAGCAATATCATCAATAAAAGTGTAAGTACAAATTTGGTCAGAAAACATTTTAACTTCTTCATTATTTTGAAGTTTGGTTAAAACTTTACGAATAATATCTACTTTATTGTCAAACTTAGCTCGATAGGGATAAGTAATTCGAGAAATATTATAATTTTGATAACCTGAATCTAAAATTACTTTTTCACCTAAATATTTAGTTTCTCCATACCATTCAATAGGGCTAGGAGGATCAGATTCAGTATAGGGAGTTGATTTAGCACCATCAAAAATAAAATCAGTGGAAATATAGATTAAATATTGATTATATTTTTTAGCCAAATCTAAAATATTTTGGGTTCCTTGAACATTAAGTTGATAACAAATCCCAGATTTATCTCCACGTTGCTCCCAAGCGGCATTGGTATCAGTAAAGGCAGCCATATGAATAACAGCAACAGCATCTTTATTTAATTCAAAAGCTTTAGATAAGTTGTCGTTGTCAAGAATATTAATGCCGGTATCCATAGAAAAATCAATAAATTCAAATTTATCTTTTAAAAGCTCAACAATACGGCTACCAACTAAACCGGAGAGGCCAGTCCCAATTATTTTTGGTTTATTCATAGTTACCAACTAATTTTCATTAACTCATCTTTGGCTTGAGCAAAAGTTGGCCAAGCTTCATCTTTTGGAGACAAAATCGGAGTACCTTGAGCAAACCAGGAAATATTAAGATCAGAATCATTCCATAAGAGACCACTTTCTGATTCTTTATTGTAAAAATTACTGCATTTATATTGGAAATCAACTGTTTCACTAATAACGTAGAAACCATGAGCAAAACCAACAGGAATAAAAAACATTTTTTTATTTTCTGAAGAAAGATGGGCTGCTTCCCATTTACCAAAGGTTGGAGAATTAGGACGAATATCAACGGCAATATCAACAACCTCACCTTGAGTGACACGAATTAATTTAGCTTGAGCAAAGGGAGGTTTTTGAAAATGAAGACCACGAAGAACACCTTGACTAGAACGAGAATGATTATCTTGAACAAATTCAACATCAATACCATTATCAGCAAAAACTTTTTTAGAATAGGTTTCCATAAAAAACCCTCTTTCGTCTTCAAATACTTGGGGCTCGATAGTAATAATACCTTCAATCTTACTTTTTATAAAATTCATTTTATTTATTTTTAATTAAATTGATAATTATTTTTTTAAACTATTTAATTTAAGATAAAATTCTTCGGCTTCTTTTTTAGTTTCCTGCCACCAAGTTTGGTTTTGAGTATACCAATCAATGGTTTGCTTTAGGCC
>CAYOXV010000007.1:0-4081 GCA_964408055.1 uncultured Gammaproteobacteria bacterium
CCTTCTCTTTCAAGTAAAGAAGCTAATATTAAATTTTTTTGATCGCTAAGTGTAGAAGTGGATTTTTCTTTGGCTTGATTAAATTTTTGATCAAAATTAGTTTCAATAGTGGCTAAAACTTGATCAATAGTGAAATATTGAGGAATTAAATAGCTGTCTGGAAAAAGATAGCCCTGAAGATCTTTAGCTTTGGCAACAAAATCTTTACCAGTAAAAGAAAGATTATTAGGGAAACTATCAGTTAATTCTTCAACTCTAGTGCCATCAATAATTTTTAACCAATAATCAGTAATTCCCCCACTAGAAAGTTTAGTGACTATTTCTTTAGTAGTTAGATTTGAAGAAATTTTAAAATTTCCAGCTTGAATTTTTTTATTTAGGGAAAGTTGATAGCTATAGAATAAAAAAACATATTTATTCCTAATAAAATCTTTATCTTCTAAATCTTGAGCGATTTGTTTGATCCCTTCACCAGATTTGATGGTAAAAACTTTCTGACTATCATCTGAAGAAACTGACTTATTGTTTAAAAACAAAAAAGTAAAAAAAACTAAACCGACAAAAACTATTAACGAAGCTAAAACTATTAGAAACTTCTTCATTTTAATTTATTAAATTTCGTCAAATAAGGCTCGGCGGTAATTTTTTTTATCTTCATCATAAATAAAAATACGACCACAACGACAGGTAACAGTAGTTTTCCCTCGAACTGGTTTTTTAATTCCATTTTGCAAAGGAGTGCCACAACCGACACATCTCTTTTGAGATAATAACCAGGCTTGCATGGGGGCGATTAGATTTTTTATCATAATCCTTTTTTAATAAATATTGGCCCGCCTTAAAATTACTGCGGCGGATATAGAGTCAATTAATTTTTTATAGTCCTTTTTTTTGTTTTTATTTTTCAAAAAAATTTGATTAGCTTCAATTGTACTAACGGCTTCCTCAATGGTTTCTATACTACATGTTAGCATATTTTGAAGCTCTTTAACAAACTCCTTGGTAAGAACAGCAAACTCCCCTTCTGAAATTCCAACATAAACTTTTTCGATTTGGTATTGGTCAATAATCTGTTTAATTTGGTCAAATTTTTGGGAATCATTTTTAATACCATCAATTGGGGTAATGATGTTTTTAATAGAAATGGCTAAACCAATTCGCTTAGTACCATAGTCGATTGCTAAAAGATTCATAGAAGGTATTATAAGGCTATTTCAGCTTTAACTACAAGACGACGAAGATAAGTACCTGGAGGACTACAAGTTATTAAAGTAATAACTTTATTATCGAATCTCTGTTCCAAAACAGAAAAATCATCTGATTTTACTTCATACATTTCACTAACAACATATTTATATTGACTACCATCATAACTGATATCAATTTCATCCCCAATTTTAAGAGTATGAAGAATAGAAAAAATAGTGAGATAAGATTTGGGATTATAAAATTGAGGTAAGACAGAATGGCCAAAAATAACAGTATTCCCTAGTTGTCCAGGTAAGGCGGTTTGAGGATATTGGATAAGACTTTTTTCAAGATCAGAACTACCAATAATAACAGTAGCGTCTTTGATTTTAAGCTTAGGAATAGATAAAAAATATTTATTACCGTTATCATTGTTAGATAAATTATTACTTAATTGATTTGAAGAACTATCGACAAACCAGTTTGATAATTGAGTGTAATCATTAGTTATATCCCCTAAAATAGTTGAAGATTGATTGTATGACTTAATTGAGAGAGGATTTAGAATTTGTTTTAAATTAGTTGAATATTTGAGTTGAAATTTAATAATTGGAAGAACAGCAAAACTAAACAAAATCAAACCAGAAATTAAAAAAAACAGGGGCAAATGTTTTTTATTTATTCTAGATGACTTTTTTTCTTTTTTAATATATATGTAGGTCACAAATTTTTGGAATTAATTTCAATTGAAAGATTGTCCTCTCTAAATGGTAAAAGATTTAAAGGAAAATTATTTTCAATATTGAAATTATACGCCCGATTTACCATTTTTTTAATGATATCTGAAGCTTTTTTGTTAGTTTTTCCAATTAAAGATTTTTTTAATTTGGTTAAGTCGATTTTAGGCGTAGCAAAACCATTAATAGTTAAAGTCCCCAACGCCTGTTGAGATTCAATTTTATCAGGATTGAAGGTAAGACTAAAATCTGAAGTGTTAATATCAACGCTATCAAAATTTTCTTGGCCAGTTAAAAACTGTTTTATTACTTCCTCTTTAACAGAATCAGTAATAGTAAAAACAGAAACTGAGGCTTTGACAGTAGCGGTTAATTCATCAGCTTGTTCCCCAACTTCCCGACTAAGATCGGTTTTAGATTTGGAAATTTGATTAGTCCCCGGGATAACTCCAGAAACATTATTAAGATCACCTTTAACTTTTTCATCTATTTTTTTAGCAATTTCTTCATCAATTTGAGCTTCAATGTTAATTTTATCTTGACTACTGACAGCACCAATTTGTTCTTTACTCCCACCGGTTAAGGCCTGACTAACACGAGCGACTAAAACAGTATCAGCAATATCTTCAAACTTAAGTTGAATATCTTGAGAAATATTAAATTCAGAACCAATATCAAGAGCAACAATAGCAGTCTTGGTCTGACCCAAAGTAATGACTCCTTCATTAAGATTAGAACTACTGGAGGCGATGGAAACGGCGGTAGTTAATTCAAATTTTTTACCAGAACTATCGATTAAAATTGAACCATTTGGAATACTTTGAGCTTTATCAACTTTATTATAAATAATTATTTCCCCTTTAGCTTTTTCACCAACTGTTTTTTGACCGGTAGTATCTAATTTACTAGAAGCTTCGATATCAAAAGTTTGTTTATCAACTGGAATAATTGATTTAGAGACATAATCAAGAGAAACATCAAGTAATAGGGTGACAGGAACTTCTTTTTTAAATTCAAAAGGAGTAATAAATAAAGTGATGGTTGACTTAGATAGAAAAAAGACAGAGGCTAAAATAAGAGAAATAATAATTAGACCAATATAAAGTAAATTGTTTAATTTGAAATTTTTAAGGTTAGGTAATTTAATCTTTTTTAAAAAAGAAAAAGAAAGTTTGGGTTTTTTAACTTCAGGGATAATTTCTTCTGTGGCTAAGGGAATTTCTAGAGGGGTTTCAATATTATTTAATTCCTGGTTATTGGCAAAATCTTGATATATCTGTTTATTTTCTATAACAGCCTCGCTTTCTGACGAAAATCCTAAATTATCAGCCTCAATTTCTTCTAAAGAAATTTCTTCCGAGATTGGAGAACTTTCAACCTCCTCAGCTACAACTGGTTCTGGTTTACTTAAACTGGCTCTAACCTGAGAAGTAATAATTTTTGAAAAAATATTGATAATGTCATCATCTTGATAAATTTTGACATCTGGAAAGTGAAGAAAGGTTTCAATATCTTTCTTCCCCACCCAAGGAAAATTTTTAATTTCATCAACAAATTCTGGAGCTTTTCTTCCAAAAAGAATAATTTGAGGAGGAAGAGCTGATTGAGAATTCAACTCTAACAAAGTTGACTCCAACATTTGACCAGTAAAAGGTTTATCAAGAGTTTTTCTAATGCGCTCTTTAATATGACCTAAATAAACTAGAGACAAGTAAAATTCATTTGAATCGAGATGAATCAAAATAAAACTAGCAGGAAAATCGTCTTTTTGATTAGCTTCTTCAACAATAGCCTCATCTTCTGATAAAAATCCAGAAGGTATTAAATTTAAATCTTTACATAAAGTTTTTATAAATTTTAGTTTTGGAGCAGAAATTTTACCATCGTTGTCGACCCAAAAAGGAGGGACAACAAAAGCAGCTGATTCTGGTTCTTGGTCTTCGGAAATATGAGCATTGAGAGAAGCGGCAGAAAGAGATTCATCAACAGCAGTAGTCAGTGATTTTTCAGAATCTATATCCCAATTTGTAGTTGGACCAATAGCAATAACATGATATTGATTGTTTAGTTGGTTAATAAGTGAGACGACAACTCGATTATCTTGAATATAAATTAGCCAAAAATTAGTACCTTCCATGATATAAGGATACTATAAA
>CAYOXV010000007.1:4181-6150 GCA_964408055.1 uncultured Gammaproteobacteria bacterium
ATGAGGACCAGTACAGACTTCTTTTGAAAAACCCCCTATTGTAAAAACAGAAACAGTCTCAGGATATTTATTACCAAAAAAAGCAATAGCACCAGCTTTTTGAGCTTCAACAAAAGGCATAATTTCTTTTTTAACATCGATTTTTTGATCAATTTGTTTATTTACTAAATCTTGGACTTGTTTAGTTTGATCTTCGGTTAATTTTTCGCCATGAGAAAAATCAAAACGAAGACGTTCTGAAGTAATATTAGATCCTGATTGTTGAACATGATCACCTAGTATTTGACGAAGCGCAGTGTGAAGTAAATGAGTGGCAGTATGATATTTAGTAATAATTTCTGAATTATCTGCTAGTCCTGACTTGAATTTGCCAGCAGATAAAGTTTGTGACTGCTTAATATGGTCTTGTTTAGCTTTTTCAAATTCCTCTTTATTAAGTTTTAAATTATTTTTTTGCAATTCTTCTTCAATCATTTCAATAGGAAAACCAAAACTTTCATAAAGAGTAAAAGCTTCTTTACCAGATACCTTTTTATTACGTTCAATTAATTTATTAATTTCATTTAAGCCTCTATTTAAAGTTTTACGAAATTTATTTTCTTCTATCTCTAATATTGAAAATATTTTTTCTTTATTTTGATCAAGCTCTGGGTAAATACCAGCATAGTTATCTTGATTATCTAAAACAGCTTGAGCAATTATTGTTGTGAAATTAGTCTCAATCCCTAAAATTTTTCCTTGACGAATGGCACGACGGATAAGACGACGAAGAACATAACCAGCTTCTTTGTTTGATGGTTCTACTCCATCAGCAATAATAAAAACAGCAGATCGAATATGATCAGCAATAATACGGATTGCTTTGGTGTAATTTTGATCAGAATATTTTTTACCAGAAATAGTTTCTATTTTTTTAATGATTGGTTGCCAAATATCAGTTAAATAATCATCGGTAAATCCACATAAAATTGCTAAGTTACGCTCAACTCCATAACCAGTATCAACATTTTTTTGAGATAAAAGTTCATATTTACCAGCAACAGTTTTATTATATTGCATGAAAACGTCATTACCAATTTCAACAATTCTTTCTGTTTTACAACCAGTTTCAAAATCTATTGGTTTATCTTGATAGTTAAGATCAATAAACATTTCAGTATCAGGACCACAGGGACCAACTGAACCGGCTGGACCCCACCAATTATCTTTTTTAGGTAAATAATGAATTTGATTTTCAGGGACTCCTTGTTTTAGCCAAAGATCGTGTGATTCAGTATCTTTTGGAGCATCTTTATCACCAGCAAAACAAGTGACATGAATTTGGGCTAATTTATAATTTAGATGTTTAGTTAAAAATTCAAAACTCCAAGGAATCATTTCTGCTTTAAAATAATCACCTAAAGACCAATTCCCTAACATCTCAAAAAAAGTGTGATGAAATTTGTCACCAACTTCATCTATATCACCTGTTCTGACACATTTTTGGACATTAACCAATCTTTTACCAGAAGTGTGGGGTTGTCCTAAAAGATAAGGTACAAGTGGATGCATTCCAGCAGATATAAACAAAGTAGTAGAATCATTTTCTGGAACTAAATTACTAGAAGGAATTTCAACATGTTGTTTAGAAACGAAAAATTTGATGAATTTTTCCTTTAAATCACGAGCTTTCATACAGGAAATTATAGCAGCTATTTTTTGGATTTAATAAAAGTTTTAGGAATAGGTTTTTTTTTGACAAAAACAATTTCTGGTTTATCAACTTTTATTTCTTCTTTTTTATCTTCAATAATTATTTTTTGAGCAATAACTGGTTTGCTTTTAGTATCAGTTTTAGTTTTATCTGGATTGCCAATTAAGTTTTTAAAAAAGTCTTCAAGTTTTTTTTGGAGATCTTCAAAAATCTTACCTTTGTTTTGGCGATAAATAACTACAGCAACAATAGCTCCAATAACTGCCCCTAAAACTA